>CANISK010000016.1 GCA_947470205.1 Neisseriaceae bacterium
CAACCATAATTTGTTTATATAATAATACACTAGATAGCACCAGACAACAATAATACCATAAAGTAAAATGTAAATTTACCCCAATAATAAACATAATAATAATAAATATTAGATAGCATATAAATATAATAGGTGTTACATATTTGCCAAATGCGATAGCTGAGGTTTTAATATTTATTTTTTGGTCATCTTGTATATCAGCAAGCGCATAAATGGTATCGTATCCTATTACCCAAAAAATATTTGCAATAAATAGTAGAATAGCAATATAATTAATTAATGAGGTTATTTCCATAAATACCATAAAAATACCAAAACTAAATGCAATTCCTAGGTAAGCCTGTGGAACGGGGAAAAATCTTTTAAAAAATGGGTATGTGGTGTATAATATAAATGCTGGAAATGAGAGCATTATTGTTGCCATAGACAATGTGCCACTTGCTAGAATAAGAGTGACAACACTTAATACACAACCAAAGATAATAGCAGATCTTTTTGAGATAACCCCACGAACCAATGGCCTGTTTCTCGTTCGTTCTACCTTACTATCAAATTTTACATCACATACATCATTAAATACACACCCCGCAGATCTTGCAAGAAAAGTGCCAATTGAGAATACGATAATATACTTTAGTTGAATGATGCCATGTTCAGCAATAAATAATGCCCACAATGTTGGCCATAAGAGCAATAAAGTACCAATTGGTTTATCTAAACGAATTAGTTGTAAGTATGGCGATATGGTGGATGTATATTTCATGTTTGACCGCATTAACAATAATTTTATTTGTGTGGTGAGTATACCATACTGAATTATGTACGATAAATAAAATATTATGTGCTCTATTTTATAAATAGTAGGTGGCATTATGGAAAGATTAGTTGAATTTAAAAATTTTAAATATACCCAAAAAGATATTTCCGCGGATTTATATATTGATGGTAACTTCCTTATGAGAATGCTTGGTAGTGTTGATTGTTTGTGTAATGATAAAGAAACTGATGTATTGTTGTATGAATACTTTAGAAGTGCATCATTGTATTATATGAATCAGTCGCCAATACCAGTTAGTCAAAAATATCTTTTAAATCAGCGCACTCATTAAGATAACTGCATACTCCGAGGTATTTAATAACTGTATTTTATGATTTATCATCTTGAGTTAGGCTCATCAAACAATAGACCTCTTGCATAATTCCATAAAATGCGAATTCGACATAAGAAAATTACAAACACAGTCATTGCGAACCCTGATTTATCAGGGTGTGGCAATCTCATAAGCAAAACATACAATATGTAACGTATGAGTGCCAATCATTGAGATTGCCACGCTTTGATAAATCAAAGCTCGCAATGACTATATAAATTATCACTTTTATAGGTTATGCAAGAGGTCTATTCTAAAATTTTAACCGTTGTTTTTTGCTAATTTTTCTATATCATTTAAATTGTTAACAAATTTCCCCAGAGTAATCTCTAAATTATCATAAGGAATGTATTCTAAATTTGCGTCTTCAAAAAAAGTATTATATTTTATCTGTATGCCAATTTTTGTCTTGATGAGACTGACATCTGGAATCCATTTCTTTTCATTTTCATCCCATGTGATATCTGTACTAGAAAATCGTTTTCCTTTTTCGTATACAAATAATAATTGAGTATGTGCAAGACTATTTACATAATTAAAGAATGAAGGATTATCATGATGAACCATTTTTACAATTATATTGGCAATGATATTTTTATAATAAATGTCATCCCGCTGCAAAACACCATGAGCGACAATTAATATCATCAAGAAATTTATTCCAGATGCGGTGAAAAATGCTGAATAATGTGCATCACTCCACGATGTTTTAAAATCTTGATTTTTAAAAAATTGTAGAATGGTTAATTTATACAATAAATTAGTGGAATTGGCATCTAATAGTAACCAATTATAAAACAGTATAAATCGCCAAAAGGGTATTCGATTTGTCTCTGGAGTGGGGGATTTATTAGATGCATACCATGTGTAGAACAACCACTGAACATATGATCTCAACGGCAATTTAGTCAGTTGAAAGTCATCTGGATCGTAAATGATATTTTCATTGTTACTGCAATTATATAGACCATGGTTATTAAATGGATGCAAAAAATCCATTGATGGATTAATGAAGAGCATGGTTGAAAATGAATACTTAGTATCAAAAAAAATATCTCCTTGCCATGTGGTATTTCTTAGTAATTGCATAAATTCTTGCGGTAGATTGGTATTTAATTTGTGGGGGTTGATTGATTCTGTAATTTCCATCGTTGTACGCATACAAATTGTTTTAAATAAAGTAGTCATAAAATTATTATCAAGTCCTAGGAGATGAATTCTTGGCGCATAACGAGTTTTTATGATTGAATAAATAAAAATATCAACAATATGGATATTTTTTATCTTTTGATAACGCTTATCATCTTGAAACAATTGAATGGTTTTCTTAATTTCACTGGTAGTTACATTGAATTTTGTAATTATTTGCAGTAAAGCTGGATGAAATAATTGTGCATGATTCTTAGATGGAAATATCGTAGTATTTTGCCAAAAATTTAACATTTTTAATGGTAAGAATAACAACGCTTGGTATTTTACAGTATTTTCATTTTGTAATTTTTTTACTTTTTCTCTATCATCTATTGGAAGATTATTGATATTAATTTCTTGATTATTAAAGAATATTTTTTGATCATCAATGTACAAAAAATGATCTTTAATCTCTTTTGCATTTTTAATTTCTTTTTTTGCAATAATTATCTCATCACTTTCTTTTTTATAGCATTTATTATCTTCACCCCACAATAACTCAACCTGCCTATTTCTGACCCTTGCAGTGAGATCATATGTGTCATCAATCAATTTATGATATTCATGAATAGCATGAGGTGTATCGCTGTCATCATTATTTCTGTCGCCCTTGTTCTCATCATTATCTTGTGTGTTATGATTTTCAAGTGCGCTATATATTTTTTGCACCTCTGCAGGTAGTATTGTAATTATACGAGGGCACTCTTTAATGTGGTATAAAAATGTGAGTATATAAAAAAGTTGGATAGTGGTTAATCTATCTAGATCTTCAATAATTAAAACTATTGTTTGGTGCTTGTCTTGTATTTTTTTACTTATACCCTCTAAAGTCTGATGCTCTTTATTGAATTTTTCCATATTTGTATTAGTTAATTTCTCTGTATAGCTATTTGAAATATGTCGCAAAAATTTATCAACGCCAGTATCTTGTAATTGTTGATACAAGAAATTTATAAAAGTTGCAATAATTGTGTTTTTATTATCCTCACATTGTGCTAATACTGTCATTGCAGAAAATTTCACTGTATGAATGTGATGGGGCTTGGCAAATATTTTTATATTTGATTCTTCGATTTTTTCATGTAATAAATTCAAGAATGAAGTTTTACCAATTCTAAAAATACTATCTAAAATAATTACAGTATTTTGAGATTTATTTAAATTACTGGCAATGTATTGAGTGTAAAATTCTTTAGTTAATTCATTAAACCCCAATAGATCATTTTTTGAGTTTGTAATTGGAACATCATCGTTGATATTGTTTAAATTTGATGTTGAGGGTGAAAATTGTGATTTTATTAGTAAAAATATGGCATTTAGATAATATTTTAAAACAAAAATTATCTGTTGTAATATGTATACCAAAAAACCATATATAGAAAATAGCAACAATAACTCTAGCGCTAGCCACGTAAATATTCCCCATTGATAAAGATGATTAAAGTGCCATGGTATAGTCTCTTTACCAAAAAGTAGTTTATAAGTTTGAGCAAGAGAATAGCAGTATGATTTTTTATTTATTATGGGAATAAGGGTATGAAAAGCTGGGGTTTTAGTTATCATCACCATGGCGATTAATGTGATGATTAGACTATATGTCCAGTTTTGCTTAAAAATGACACTGAAGTTTTTAACAATGATAATAAAAAATAAACTTATAATTGTTATATTGAGAGCGGGGTATAATATCAAGTTCAGCATAGCACCAAAGCTCCGAATGATTAATAAAGAAGGTATATTATCATATAATCCATTATAAAACGTGAGTTCTACATAATATACTAACACACAGTCATTGCGAGATTTGATTTACCAAAGCGTGGCAATCCCAAAGCATGACAGCTCACATCCTACATGTTTGTGCGTCTTTTCGTATGGGATTGCCACACCTCACGGCTCGCAATGACGATGGGCGTTATGCGTTATGTGGTTACTTTGTGATTCTTAATGCTGGTTTCATTTGTCAAATTTACGCTTTTACTTCAATGATAAATTATTTAACTTCACTAAGCCAATAAATATCTTAACTGAATGCAATAACGCCTCTTCATCAATGTTAAATAATGGGTGGTGATGTGGATATTCAATGCCTTTGCTGGCATTACCGGCCCCCACAAACATAAAACACCCTGTGACATGCTCCAGAAATAATGAAAAATCTTCTCCCGCCATATTTGGCTTTGGGTGATATATAAATTCTTCACCTAGCTCATTTTTAACAGCATGTGTTGCTATTGTGATTGCATCTGGGTTATTAATTACCGCATTATACCCATCTATATAATCAAACTTATACGTGGCATTATGTGCTTTAGTGATTCCATCTATCATGTTTATCATGCTAGATTTTATATGTTGACGCACGTGTTTATCAAATGTTCTAATTGTGCCAGATATTTCGGCGGTATTGGGGATTATATTGTACGATGAACCGCCAATAAACTTGGTAATGGATAATACAGCGCTTTCTAGCGGGTCTATCTGCCTAGATATAATATGTTGTAAGCTATTAACTAACAGTGCTCCAATAGTAATACAATCTATAGATAAGTGAGGCCATCCACCATGTCCGCCTTTACCGATAACTTCAATTTTAAAATTATCCGCAGCAGCCATCATTGGCCCATTAATCAGTGCCACTTTACCAACTGGTATACTAGACCATAAGTGGATACCGAATATCATATCCACGCCTTCTAGCACACCAGATTTTACCATCTCACTAGCACCGCCTGGGGGTAGCTCTTCTGCATGTTGAAATATAAACCGCACCTCTCCGTTAATATCATCAGTACATGTGCTTAGTATTTTAGCCACCGCCAATAAACCTGCAGTGTGTCCATCGTGTCCACATGCATGCATAACCCCATCATTTTGTGACTTATAGTCGCATTGGTTTTCCTCTTGCAGAGGTAAGGCATCCATATCCGCTCGAAGGGCAATGGTACGCCCTTCTTTTTTGCCAATGATACGTGCCATAACACTTGTGGGGGTTGGTCTTGTGACAACTAAACCACCAAATGAGGTGAGGGTGTCAAATACAAACTGTGATGTATTGTATTCTTTGAACGATATTTCGGGGTGTTGATGTAAATATCTTCTCCATGCTATCACCTGAGGGGTAATTTCTACAATCTGTTGGTTTAGGTGTTGATTGAGAAATTGATTTTTCATATTGGTTATCTTTTAAATTGTTATATATCGAAGAACGTCATCTACCAAGCTTGATGCACCAAAACGAAACGTATTTCGAGACACCCAGTCTTCCCCCATAATTTTTACTGCAAGTCCAAGATATTTTTTTGCATCACCATAAGTTTTAATCCCACCAGATGCCTTAAATCCACATTTTTTATTATTAGATTTGATAGTATTGAGCATAATCTCAGCCGCCTCAAGTGTCGCATTTACCTTTACTTTACCAGTTGAGGTTTTAAGAAAATCAGCTCCGCTATCAATAGCAATTAAACTTGCAGTCTCAATGAGGTGGTGTTTAGATAGCTCTCCGCTTTCAATAATAACTTTCAGGATTTTATTACCACATATTCTTCGCACTTTATCCACCATAGACTTGGCAATTTTAGTATCACCATCAATCAATGCATGATAAGGTAACACCAAATCAATCTCATCTGCACCACGCTCTAGTGCCAAGTCCGTCTCAAGTGATGCTCGATCGAGGTCTATTGAACCATGAGGGAAATTTACCACTGTTGCAATCGGTAAATTTAACATTTTTTGTGCAAAAAACTCTCGTACAGTTGTTATCCAGTGAGAATAAATACACACTGCCGCGACATTCCCAATGGGTGTTATGCTTTTGTTGCATAAACTCAAAATAGTATTTTTGTTGTCAGAATCATTGAGTGAGGTTAAATCAATTAGTTCTAATATTTGTTTAGCTGTATTTTGCATAAGAAAACTCCCATATAAATATATAACATTTAAGTAGAATTTTACAGTATTTTGAATATATCAATTTAAAAATTAAATTATTTACATGTACCAAGATAAACCACATACATTAACATATTCACATCAATTGTTATTTTAAAATATGGTACAATAAATACTTCTTAATAATACAATTAAAGTGAATTAAATTCAATGCTATTTAAAAAAATCTCTGAGATCACACTAAACAATAAAAAAGTTTTTATTAGATGCGATATGAATACCCCCATACAAGATGGGGTAATTACCGATAACACTAGAATATTAGCTTCAATTCCCACGATAAAATATGCCGTTGATCATGGCGCACGTGTGATAGTGGCAACACATCTAGGGCGACCTCACGATGGAGTTTGTGATAATAATTTTTCAATTAAGCCCATTCGTGATGAATTAGCTAAATGTCTTGGGGTTGATATACCCATTATTACCGATATAGCACAAAAAATCGATTTTACTCAATCAAAAGTTGTGATTCTTGAAAACGTAAGATGTAATATTGGCGAGAAAGAAAACAATCTAGAGCTTGGGGAAAAATATGCCGCATTATGTGATGTATTTGTATATGATGCATTTGCAACCGCACATCGCAAGGAAGCCTCGACCAATGCCATTGGGCTGTACACCAAGGAGGTATGTGCTGGAATTTTAATGTCTGAAGAGCTGGAGGCACTAGCAAAGATATCCTTAAATACAACACACCCCATTGTTGCGATTATTGGTGGTTCTAAAGTATCCACAAAACTTACGATATTAAATAATCTCTCTGATAAGGTGGACGTGTTAATTGTGGGTGGTGGGATTTTAAATACCTTTTTAAAAGCTAACGGGGTAAATATTGGTAAATCATTGAGTGAAGATAATTTGGTAATGGATGCAAAAAATATTTTGCAAAAAATGATATCAAGAGGTAAACAATTATTACTACCAAAGACAGTTGTGGTTGCAGATAAGGTGACTATAGATGCTAACGCACAAGAGGTATCCGTAGATGATATCTCAGAAAATGATATGATTTTAGATATTGGAGTGGATTTTGCATTGCAAATTGCAAATATTTTAGATAGTGCAGGTACGATAATTTGGAATGGTCCTCTTGGGGTATTTGAGATTGATAAATTTGCCAATGGCACTAAAATAGTTGCAAATGCGATTGCATCTAGTAACGGATTCACTCTTGCAGGGGGTGGGGATACAATATCTGCAATTAATAAATTTCACCTGTCTGACCGGATTGATTACATATCAACTGGTGGTGGTGCTTTATTAGAATTTTTAGAAGGTAAAAGATTGCCAGCAATCGAATTATTGGAGCAAAAATCAATATGAAAGAAAACATAAAAAATATACCAACCTATTCAGTAAAACAACTACTTACCACTAATATTGAAATAGATAAAGTGGTGTGCATTAAAGGTTGGGTAAGAAATAAACGAGACTCTAAAGCGGGTATATCTTTTTTATCTGTGACCGATGGGTCATATTTTATTCCAATACAGGTAGTGGCAGAAAACACATTATCAAATTATACCACTGAAATTTTATCAATCACCAAAGATTGTTCGGTGGTAGTGGTGGGTCGTGTAGTAAAGTCATTGGGTAAAAATCAATCAATTGAAATTATTGCAAATACTGTGGATGTGATAGGTTTTGTTGAAAATCCAGATACTTATCCAGTATCCCAAAAGCGTCATACGGTAGAATATTTGCGCGAGGTGGGTCATCTGAGGGTGCGAACAAATTTGATATCTTCTGTTGTGAGGGTTAGAAATACAGTTTGTTTTGCTATTCATGAATATCTAAACAACAATGGATTCTATTGGATTCATACTCCAATTATCACCGCAACCGATGCAGAGGGTGCTGGAGAAATGTTTAGAGTCACATCATTGGATTTAAACCATTTACCTAAAAACCAAGAAGGGCAGATTAATTTTAAAAAAGATTTTTTTGGTAAAGAGTCTTTTTTAACAGTATCTGGTCAATTAAATTTAGAGGCTTATTGCTTGGCGATGTCTAAAGTATACACATTTGGGCCAACATTTAGAGCGGAAAACTCCAATACCACACGTCATTTGGCGGAATTTTGGATGGTAGAGCCTGAAATTGCATTTGCAAATCTTATGGATAATGCAGCATTGGCGGAAGATCTAATTAGATATGTCGCAAAAATGGTATTAGATAAAAACTTAGAAGATATCAAATTTTTTGATGAATTTGTGAGTAATGGTGTATTATTGAGGTTGGAGAATTTGGCCACACAAAAATTTGCTATGCTCACATACACTGAAGCGATTGATAAATTACTTCACTCAAATAAACAATTCGCCAATCCAGTATCATGGGGGATTGACTTATCCTCAGAACATGAAAGGTGGCTGTGTGAAGAATATACAAAAACTACAACTATTGTTGTTGATTACCCAAAAGACATTAAAGCGTTTTACATGAGATTAAATGATGATGGAAAAACCGTGTCGGCGATGGATATTTTAGCACCTGGAATTGGAGAGATTGTTGGTGGATCTGCACGTGAAGAGCGTTATGATATGCTTTTAAAAAGAATGCATGAAATGAATATGAGCAGTGAGCACCTTTATTGGTATTTAGATTTAAGAAAATTTGGTTCTGTGCCACATGCTGGGTTTGGTATTGGTTTAGAACGTCTGGTGAGTTATATTACTGGTGTGCAAAATATTCGTGATGTAATTCCGTTCCCACGTGCTAGTGGTCTTATTAACTTTTAAAATTATTCTAATTGTATGCTAAGACAAATACTCATATGTGTTATTTTTAATTTATTGCTAGGCTGCGCACAAACACCTAATAACATCACGATTACCAATACACAGGGCGCGTGTTTAACTGGTGGTGTGGATGCATCACCAGTTAATAATCCATCAAATGCACCATACTGTATGTCTATTACTCTACAAAATAATAACATTGGTGAAAATGCAAACAATGTACAAGTGACAAACTCGGGGATTACTTTGAGTTATCAGGCGATTACCAGTAGTGGGTTGCAAACATATGCCAATGCAATTTGTGATAATAATGCGTCTGGAGGGGTTTGCACATCTACCAATACCGGAACCAATCAAATTGGTAATATTACCGTGTATGATCCCAATAACTGCGCCACTCAACAAGGAAGTAGAGTGAGTACTTTAATGGCGAGCGGTGGTACTTGTACGTTTTACTTGCAGTTATCTGGTGAAACTTATGCGTTTGGTTCATATCCTATTACGGTTACTTATAACTACACTAATTCAAATCAAAATTTTAGTATTACGAATTCATTTTATGAAAAAGTGCAATTGTACTCAGGCGGCGAATTTGGATTGTATCAAATTAATAATTCTACATTTAATTTCATAGAAAGTGGTATACAGACGAAAGCGGTTGTGCATGATTTTGTAGGTAGATTATTTTTTAATAGCAATAATGTGGTTTATATGTTCAATGGGGCAAATACCACACAAGTGGGCAATCAATTATCTAGTAATGTAAACAGCATGACAATTGATGGAAATAATAATCTTATTGTGAGTACTGCATCTAATGGATTATTTTCTTATCCTTTACAAAATATTTTAGGTGGCACTTGGTCTGCTATAACCGATCAAAATAATTTAGTTACCCCTACAAGTAACACAATAGGTGTTGCGGGGTCTCAATTATCAAATATGCTATATGTAATAAATTCAACAAATGCTTACAGATGTCTTGAAACTGGAACATCTCTAATAACATTAAATTGTAACAATATTGGAAGTGGTTCTACTTTTTACCCCAACTCACTTGCAATGTCTTCTAGTGGTGTTTTATATACTGGTAATAATAATACACTTGAGTTTTACATTCCAAGCGCTGTGGGTGACATATATACCTTTAGTCCGACTCTTGGTGCTAATTATGTATCTAGTGTGAATGTAAATAATAACAATATAGTTGCTGGTATTCATAATACATCACCATATTTAGCAAATGGATTATATTCCTGTGGATTAACCGGAGGTAATTGTTTGCCAGTGCCTAGCAGCTCCACAGGTAATTATATTATGGGCAATTTAACTGGTGTCGCTATGGATGGGGCGGGTTATGTTTTTGGTGTGGGCGATCACATCAGCTCAAATGATTTTTCTGGCACGAAGAATGGTTTTTTTTCAAATATTCTATTTAATACAGCTACATCATTAGTGACATTTACATGGGCACCAACTATTAACCAAATAAATTCGTTAAATTCGCCAGTTGTTGTGTCTACTTTACATAATTAATAGTTACATAATTGCTATGTACTCGAAGTATATTACAATATAAACAGCGGGAAACAGTATGAGAAAAATATTTTTCAAGATATTACTTGGGGTGTTATTATTGGTGCTCAATGCATGTTCTGTCCAGCCTAATATTGCAGCAGTAACAACACCCGGGAATTGTCCGAATGGACAATCTAATGCGCCGTATTGCATTGCTGTCCAAGTACAAAATAACCCCAATGGACAAAATTGGATATCTAGCACCAATTATCCATTTGCTAATCTAACAGTAACAACATCCAATTCATCAAATATCCTCACCCCGTCAAATTCATCAGCATTAGATCCAAATCATTGTACATCATCAGGGAGTCTAATTGCACCCGGTTCGAGTTGTACTTTTTATTTGCAAATATCCTCTGAATTGTATGCGGTTGAAAGCACTATACCGGTGTCGATTAATATTCAATACACACTCAATAACGATCTGACCTCAGTGTTTACTGGGTCCACAAGTGGTGGTACCACCTATAACTATACTTTCTGGTTATATGAACATGTTAATTTGTATGCAGTACAACTAACTGGCACAAATAACATCACAGTATATTCCACAAACTCTAACAACATACCAATTATCAATGCCTATACAGCAGAGTCCACAAATAGTGGTGTAAATATTTACTCAACCACAACAGATAATTCAACATATGGTTATTTATGGCTTGGCACTAATTCAGGTATTCAATCTTTTGGCAATGGAAATGCTAACTCTGCATCATCCAACCCATCATCAGGAAATTTTTCATTTACTAATTTATTTACTAGTCAGCCGTCTCCGATAGAATCAACACCTACGCAAACAATGTATGCCGCTAGTAATTCTTCGTTATATGAGTTTAACTTTCCTTCATCATCTTGGGAATCTTATCCAGCAAATACTCCAGCGGTGTTAAGCAATATAAATGCTTTTGGTAATGGATATCCAGTACTAGCCAGTAGCAATCAGGTATATGTCATTGGAACCACCACATCTTCTTTTGAAGGTGTGACACTGTCACCTGCAAGTATTAATGCACTTGGTTTTGCAACCACACATGTAGCTGGCTATACTGGTTTATATGCCGGTACATCAAATGGGCTGTATGTTGAAAGTGGAACATCATTTCCAAGTTCAAGTAATACATGGGTATTGGTGTCTACAATTGGTTCTACATCAATAGTTACAATCACTACAGATGACTCTGGCAATGTTTATGTGGGCACTTCTGGTGGTAATATTTATATCATAAATGCTGTCAGTAGTCCCACCACCGCAACTTTATTTGGTAATTTTGTCAGTACTGGAGTGGTGCCACAAAAAATGATTTTTGATAATATCGGTAATATTTTATATGTCGCTTCTAACGGCAGTGTATACACATGTACCAATTCTTCCTGTCAATTGTTGGGAGCGCTTGGTACATCAACTAATGTTGTTGGTCTTGCAATTGGATCTTCTCTTTCAAATCAATAGAAAGTTATATGAACAAAAAATACAATTTTAAACAGGCTAAATTTTTTACCACAGTAAATGATTTATCTATGCTTCCCCCGGAAAGCATAAAAGAAATAGCAGTTGTAGGTAGATCAAATGTTGGTAAGTCTAGCCTTCTGAATGTACTTACCAATCAGAGAAAATTAGCATTTGTATCAAAAACGCCCGGTAGAACTCAACATATTAATTATTTTAGCATTGACGATGATGGAGTATTTTTGGTAGATCTACCGGGGTATGGTTATGCAAAAGTGCCTAAAAATATTCGTGATCATTGGGTTTTATTACTGGGAGATTATTTATCTAAAAGAAATCAACTTTTAGGGTTGGTCTTGATTATGGATATAAGACATCCATTGAAAGAGTTAGATTATCAGATGATAAATTTTTTTGCACAATCCACCAATAAGTCTATTCATATTGTACTTTCCAAGGGGGATAAATTAAATAAACAAGAACAGATGAAGACATTGCAATACGTTACATCTGAGATTAAAAAAATAAATAATGGCTTTACTGTACAATTATTTTCTTCGCTTAAAAAAACTGGTCTTGAAGAGTTAGAGTCTACTCTAGATACATGGCTATCGAATACTTAGAATATATTTAACATAAGAATAACACATAAATATGTCAAAAATAATTATCGCAAATTGGAAAATGAATGGTTCCATTCAAAAAATTAATACAGATTTAATGTATTATAATCAACATTTAACATCAAATATACAAAAATGTAGCGTGGTGCTTGCAATCCCACAATTATATTTATCACACGCTGCGTCATTATGCAAAAATGATATGTATGTATTGGGCAGTCAAGACGTGAGTATATTTGAAAATTATGGAGCATATACTGGAGAGATTAGTGCACAAATGTTAAAAGATGTCAATGTGCGGTATGTTATAGTTGGGCATTCTGAGAGACGTTTATTTCTAAATGAAACACAAAATACTTTAATAAAAAAAATTAATAACATCTTAGATATGGGAATGATTCCAGTGTATTGTGTGGGTGAAAATTTGTCTACTCGTGAAAAAAAAGAACATATGAATTTTGTGAGTGATCAATTGGACATACTTAAATCGATAAATTTAAAAGGTGAATGTGTAATAGCATATGAACCAATATGGGCAATAGGCACTGGAATTGTTCCACATGAAGACGAAGTCTCTGAAATGATTAATTTTATTAGCGCTTATACAAAAGAACATTTAAATGTTAAAATGCAGTTATTATACGGTGGTAGTGTAAATATTAATAATGCAAAAAATATTCTTGCGATAGATAATATTGGTGGTGTATTGGTTGGGGGAAGCTCACTAAATCCAGAAGAGTTTATTAATATTATTAATGCGGTTGGATAGAGAGAATATTATATGATAAATATAAATAATCACATTGATAAAATTGTTTGTTTTGGTAAAAATTACATAGAACACATGACGGAGCTTGGGGATGAAAAGGTAGAAAAACCTGTGATATTTTTAAAGCCAGGTAGTGTTGTAACCAAATGCGAAAAATGGGGAGATCTCATAGATATTACATTTGAAGATGATCATGTACATTATGAATGTGAGCTTATCTTAAAACTCAAAAAAGGTGGCTATAGGTTATCTTTGATGGATGCCATTGAGTGTATTGGTTGGTATTCGGTAGGGCTTGACTTAACACTTCGTGATATACAATCTAAATTAAAAAAGAACGGCCATCCGTGGACTATTGGCAAAGTATTTCCACATTCCGCAATTATCGGCCCTTGGGTTATGGTTGATGATTATGAGGACTTATTACAGGCTCAATTTACACTGTATGTAAATAATGAATTAAAACAACAGGGGTTAGCATTAAATATGTTAATGTCAATAGCAGAGCTTATACAGTATGCAAGCGCACATTTTCCTTTATGTGTGGGCGACATACTTTTTACAGGCACCCCAAAAGGTGTTGGCGAAATTCCTGATGATGCCACATTAAAACTTACGCTCAACAATCTATCATATACAGTACACACCAGTTATAAATAATTAAATGTTTAAATGAACAATTAATAGAGGGTATATTAGCAAGAATAATATTTGTACAGTAGTTACCATGATGCCATTTTTAATCATCGCTTTTAATTTATTACTATTAGCAAAACCCATTGCAGCAAACATGTTAGCCCCTGGATATGCAAAATTAGTTATACGGGTAGCAAGCAACATGCTGAATGCAAATATTATCATAGGTAGATGCACAGTGAGTGTAATTGGTAAAAACATCTGATATAGCATTTGTATAACTGCAGCCGATGCGGCTGGCATACCAAAAGCACCTGTGATGCCTATTAAAACCGCCACCAACCACCCGCCACCAACATGAACAAGTGGAGTAAACAATGTAATTAATGCATCAAAGCCACCCGC
>CANISK010000017.1 GCA_947470205.1 Neisseriaceae bacterium
ACGTTGGCATGATCATATTTGTAGGAATATTTTTTAATTATTTATGAAAATTAATGTATCAGCAGATAAAACATTTTTATCAACAATACCGGAAAATCCTGGAATATATAGATATTATGATAAAAACGATAAGTTATTATATATTGGTAAAGCAAGAAATCTAAAAAATCGCGTTACATCTTATTTTCAAAAACAAGCCAACACTTCGCTTCGTATTAGCATTATGATTGAGCAAATTCATTCAATCACAATAACCATTACCGAGAATGAGAAATCTGCATTACTACTTGAATGCAATCTCATCAAAGAACTAAAACCTAAGTATAATATCATCTTACGTGATGATAAAACCTATCCAGTTATACGTTTTACTAACCACAAATACCCCAAGATAGAATACTACAAAAATAAAACTCATCTGGATGCCAAATATTTCGGCCCCTATCCAAACATTAAAGCTGCCAAGTATTTTATTGATTTACTACAAAAAATATTTAAAATACGCACGTGCTCAGATGTGTTTTTTAGATCAAGAAATAGACCTTGCATGCTGTATCAAATTAACCGCTGTAGCGCGCCTTGCGTAAATTATATTAACGAGAGTGAGTATAAACAACAAATTAATCTTGCAATTGATTTCTTAAATGGTAACCGTAAGGATTTACTACATAATCTAACAAAAATTATGAATAAATATGCTAATAATCTTGAATTTGAGCTTGCATCACAAACAAGGGACGCACTATTATTAATAAAATCTATCGATGACAGTCAATCAATCACCAAACACAATTCATCATTAAATACAGATATCATTATATATAAATACATCAATCATAAGTTATATATTTACACAATCACGTTGAGAAACGGTATGTATGTGGGAGATGAGCATTATGTGATTGACGTATCACATAATACAACAGATGAGCTTAACAATGAATCCACGACATATCTTGAGGTATTTTTACAAAACCATTATCTCAACCTACTTATCCCACATAAAATATCCATCACTGTTGATTGTAAATTTAACAAGGATTTTATATATTTTTTTACCAAAGGTCTTGGTATTAAAATCAACACCCAGATATCACCGCAAATACAGAAATTAATTGTAATTGGTAATGCAAATTTACAAAACATAATTGAACATGAAAATAATTATATTACAAATGCTATAAATGAATTATCAATTCTATTGAATAATCACCCCATCAATAGAATTGAATGTATTGATATTAGCCATAATCAAGGAAGTAATACGGTAGCTGCAATTACAGTTTTTGCAAATGGTAAAATTGATAATAGTCAATACAGAAGATACAACCTTAGTAATATAATGAATAGTAATGATGTTTTAGCAATTGGTACTATAATAAAAAGACGCCTGGCTGAACACAGGGATAATCTGCCTGATGTAATTCTAGTGGATGGTGGACGACAACAATTCAACATAGTTAAAAAGGTTGTGATTGAGATTGGTTTATATGATAAAATTAAAGTCATGTCTCTCTTTAAGGGAGAAAAAAGAAACCCGTTATTTGATAATCTTATTTTAGATAATAGAAGTATTGTTAAATATAATAGCACTGATGCATTTAAATTATTACAAAATTTAAGAGATGAAGCGCATAGGTTTGCAATTACTGGTCATAGAAAAAAACAAAATAAAAAAATGGTAAATTCCCAAATAGACGATATTGCTGGTATTGGTGCTAAGAAAAAAAAGGCATTGTTATTGTATTTTGGTAGCGTACAGGCAATTGCAAATGCAAGCAGGGCTGATTTGATGACCGCACCCGGGATTGGGGATACTTTGGCAGAACTGATATACCAACATTTTCACAAATAAAAAGCGTTCAATGAATTAACATTTAAAAAATAAGAAGTAATCATTATGGATAAAAAATTTACATTACCCACAATGCTAACATGGTTTAGAATTGCAAGTGTACCATTTTTCGTAGCGGTGTATTGTCTACCAGATGCCACAATTTCAATACAACATAAAAATTATCTTGCCACTACAATATTTATTTTTGCAGCAATCACTGATTATTTCGATGGGTACTTAGCAAGACTATTAAAACAAGAGAGTTCTTTTGGTGCATTTTTAGACCCGGTTGCAGACAAGGCACTGGTTGCAAGCGCACTTATTATTCTTATTCAACTACATCGCACCTTTATATCTGCAGCGATTATAATAATTGTAAGAGAAATAACCATATCAGCACTAAGGGAATGGATGGCACAGCTTGGTAATACAAAAAGCACGGCAGTTCACTACATGGGCAAACTAAAAACCACACTTCAATTTTGCGCCATAACATTATTATTGCTTGATAATCACACAAATATACTTGGCAATGTTTTCATGGTGCTTGCAGTAATATTTACAATAATATCAATGTTATACTATTTAGAACAAGCAAAAAAATATACTAGTTAAGTAACTGCGATTAGTGTTTTTTGTGTTTGGTGATAAGCAAAATGGGAATATCAACATCATGGGCAATCTCTTCCACCACACCACCAGTTATAAAATGAGAAAAAGAGCCCAAATGATGTGACCCTAGCACAAATAAATCCGCGTTCCATTTTTTTGCATCATCAATTATTAAATCAGATAAATCAACACCATAGTTTTCCAACAAAACCACTTCAGCGTCTATATTTTTCTTAGCAATTACACCCCTTACATGAGAGATTAATTTATGTGCAATATCAAGTAACGTATCTTTTAACTCCGCTACCCCCACCATCTCTATACCAAAGGTAATTTGCTCCAAATTCACCGCATGAACAATCCTTAATTTTATATTTTTATTGATTGCCAAATTTAAAGCCTCATTAAGCACTTTGTCAGATATATCTGAATTATCTATTGGAACATAAATTCTTTGAAACATGCTATCACCTCAAAAAAATTGAACCCAAAAAAATATGACTATCATATAAACCTTCAATAGCCAGAATAAATGAAATTGTATTATTACTGGAGTGAATATGATACCTGTAGTACTTGCAAGTTGCGAAAGAAGAAACAAAAAAATTATAACGTAGTATATTTAAACAACATAAGCAATAATTTTTCATTTCCAGCATAATTGAGATTTTAAACAGCAAACAATATACACTCAGAGTATTGGTAAGGGTTACTCTTAGAAAATAAAAATATTACGAGAGCGTTACGGACTAAATTTCCATAAGAGGTAATTTTTTTATTTTCAACAGCGTCGATTTTTAAAAGAAGAAGGATGTATTATCTTCTGTCATTACCAGTAAATGCTAACAATAATTGCAGTAAACTTGTAAACAAATTATAGATACTAATATACAATGTAAGTGTAGCTGAAATGTAGTTAGTCTCACCACCATTAATAACTTGGTGTACCTGCCATAAAATCATCAACGATGAAAATATTACAAATGCCGCGCAAATAGTAAGATATAAAGCTGGTATATGTAAAAAGATATTAGCAATCACTGCTACAAATAATACAATTGAACCAATGGTAAGAAAATTAGTCACAAATGTGAGTTCTTTTTTTATAGTGTAAGCTATTCCACTCATAACAAAAAATACTATTGAGGTAAGTAATGCGGAAATCAAAACCAAGCTTGCACCATTGGGTACTCGTAATGCATACTGCAATAATGGCCCTAGTAGTAAACCCATAAAAAAAGTAAAAGCCATCATCCAAATAACACCACTAAAATTGTATTTATTTCGTTGTACCATATACATTAGAAAATACATTCCACCTATTAATAACAGCGGTGTTAAAATTGGGTTAGCTAACATAAACATAAAAGACATATTGATGCCAAATACCGCACCAATTGCAGTTGGAATTAACGATAATGCCAACAATAGATAAGTATTTCTTAGTACTTGATTGCGTATTTCAAGGGAGGGTGCTGTATTTTGATATTGAAAACGATTCTGAAAATTATTCATTGTATGCTCCATTCAATAAAAAATAATAGTTATGTCATATAACTATTATGATTATACATGAAACTACAAAATACGGTCAAATAATTTATAATTTAAGTTCGCACAAATACTTTGAGTATATTATAATAGATTAATTATTTTATTAACAGTAGCCATATTTTCAGACAACATTCGTTGTGCAAATTTTTTGATTTGTGTAAAGTTTTTTCTTGATATGCTACTCACGCTAAGCTCCACATCTGGAACACTATTAATTCTAAAAAAATTTACCTGTCTATCTATATTTTGCACATTTTGTACATATTCCTCAATAAATTCAATATATAACTTACTACTCAATGCTGGTGCATTAAATAAATATTGATAGAACCCATACAAACCAAACGAGAATAAATTTTTATAATTATATTTTAAACTTGCAGTACTTCCATTGCCAATCAACACTAAATTGATCCTCTTCTCAGGAAATACTGATTTAACATAAAGTAACACATGTAGAATTGGGTTATTAATCAATACTGCTGGATCAATAAACATATTTATTTTATCATTTACCGAAAATGCCATAGGAGGAAACATCATGGGTGGACTGGAGGCACCATTTACCAAGTCCTTCACCAGGTAATTTGGCTGTAAATTATTCTTACTAGTTTTCCAACTTTTAACAATTTCCAAATGTTGTGTTTCAAGGTTATATACTGGTATCAACAAATTACCTTTCAATTCCCCCAATGTTAGATTATCAAAGTAACTCTCCAAAACTTTCATTTTGCCATCTGGAGTATATCTGGGAGCAAAAAAGCCAAACATAGTGAGCCACTGATGATACCATGGGGCGGTAAAAATTTTATGTGCATTACTTTCGTATGCATCAAATATATCTTGGGCTGAAAACTTATATCCACCATTCTCGTCACCCACAGCAAATCCACCAACAGAAATAGAGCCAGTTGAGCTACCTGCAAAAACATCAAACAGTTCACCAACTTTCTTGCCAGTAATTTTCTCTATATAAGACAAAATATAAAGCGGTATGAGACCTCTAACTCCACCTCCACCCAAAATCAATATATTTATTGCATCTTTATCTTTACATTCAGCAATTAATTTATCATCACTTTTAAGCTCTTTATTTCCAATAATACTATCTTTAGGTTTTGGGTTTAAATATTTTTTAGATAAAAAATTTAAATAAATAACCGCCATAATGGAGTAGATTATACAACCAATAATAAACCCACTAGATAGCATATCTACATAATAACTATTCAACAATGCCCACCCAATCACTAACCACTGAATGCTTAATGGATTTAAACATGGTAACGCCAAATTTCTTGGCAATTTTATCCATAGAGCTATTTTCAGGGGTAAAATCAACTATGTTGGTGGTTTTATATTCTATTTTAGATAATGTATCCACTGTATAGTACCCATCAATCAACCCCAATGTTAATGCCTGTTCCCCCACCCAATAACGCCCTGAAAATAAATCTAAGTTGGATGATTTTAATTTTGCGCCACGAGCATCCTTAACCGCCTTAATGAATTGATTGTGCACTATATCAAGCATTTCTTGTTGCATAAGAGTTTGAGTTTTATCTGAAGTTATAAAAGGGTATCCCATAGCCTTGTTTTTACCAGAGATTAACAACCTGCTATCAACGCCAATTTTCTGCATCATGTTGGTAAGACCAAAACCAGTGTAAATGACTCCAATAGAACCAACAATGCTTGCTGGAGATGCATAGATTTTATTGGCAGCAGATGCAATATAGTAACATCCTGACGCGCAAACTTCCTCAGTTACAACATTTATCGGTTTATTTGGATATTTTTTTTTAAGCCTAATAATTTCATTATAGAGCATATCAGAATAAACCGGAGATCCACCTGGTGAATTTGCTCTTAAAATTACAGCGATGGTGTTTTTATCTTTAAAGGCATCTTGAAGACCTTTAGAAATTGTTTCATAAGTGTTATTTTCACTACTTATTGCACCATTTAAATTCACCACGCCAACTGATTTACCCGATTTGATATCATTATTTTTATTGGTAAATACAAATAAAACAATTCCAATTATAGCAATCCAAAACAACCTAAAGCCAACCTTCCATCTTCTTGCGTGCCTTTGTTCTTTAATTGATGCCATCAACACTTGCTCAATAATTTTATCATTTTCCATGTAATACCCTTTTAAAAAACTAATGCAATACACTCAAAAAACGAAGAGTATATTTATTTTTTCATATAAATTAAAGTTTTCTCCACCAGTAAACTACATGTTGCAGCCCCTGTAACGTTAGTGACGGTTCTTATCATATCAACTATTTTATCAATTCCAATCACGATCGCAAGACCCTGTAAGGGAAAATTCATACTAACCAACACAAAAGTAGCAGACATGATTGCTGTACCTGGAATACCAACAGTAAAAAACGATGCAAAAGCAGATAGAACAAAAATCAATATCTCCTGATGAAATGATAAATGCATGCCAAGTAAATTTGCTGTAAAAATACTAACAACCGCAGGATAAATGGCACCACATCCATCCATTTTCATATTGGCACCCAATGGCGCCACAAAACTTGCAATATCATTTCGCATTCTAACATGATTGACTAATCTATCCATTGTAACGGGTAATGTTCCAATACTGGATGAGGTAGTAAATGCGGTTATCATTGCTGGATGGAAGTTTTTGATAAATTTAATGGGGTTTATTTTACCTACAAATAACAATAAAAACATATATACAATTATCTGCAATACACACGCAAGATACATAACAAACACAAAGGTGCCAAATGGACGTATAACATTAATTCCATATTTACTAGAAACATCAGCAATAAGTATGAAAATTGCGATTGGTGACACTTTAATAATATTCTTTACAATTTTAAACATTATTTGTGTCGTTTCATCAAAAAATAACCTCACCGTTTTACCTTGCTCACCAAGACTAGATAATGCAAGACCCATAAATATTGCGAAAATTACCACAGGAATTATTTGCCCTTCGGCAATTTGTCCGATGATATTATTTGGCACCATATTTAATAGCGTTTGTGATATTGGTATTGAATTTGATAAATGCAATTTATCAACAGAGTTTACATCAAAGGTTACATGTAACCCAACACAAAAATGTTTTCCAACTACTATACCAATAGCACTTGCAATAACCGCAGTAATCAAAAACCAAAATATTGAAATAGAGCTTATGGTTTTCATTAAAGAAAAATCTTTATACTTTCCAAAACTCGAAATGATAACACTAAACAAAAGTGGTACAATCACTGAGCGTAATAATTTTAAATATATCACCGATAGCGGTGTTAGGTATTCAATCGCACTATACTCAACATATCTACCAAACATCGCACCCAATATCAATGCAATAATACATTGTGTACCAAATTTTATTTTCACTTTAAGCCTTTACCAGAAGTGTTGCCAATTCAAATATATTACATAAATGATATGATTGCATCCCCAAATTTAGAACAAGACACTTCTTTAACATCCGTCATAAGTCTTGCAAAATCATAAGTTACAATTTTATTTTCAATAGTTCTTTCCATAGCTTTGATTATTAAATCACCAGCCTCAGTCCACCCCATAAAGCTCAACATCATTTCGGCGGATAATATAATAGATCCAGGGTTTACCTTATCTTGACCAGCATATTTAGGTGCCGTGCCATGTGTTGCTTCAAAAATTGCATACTCATCAGATAAATTTGCTCCAGGGGCAATGCCAATCCCACCAACTTGCGCAGCCAAAGCATCCGATACATAGTCGCCATTTAAATTTAACGTAGCAATTACATCATATTCGCTTGGACGTAGTAAAATTTGCTGTAAAAATGCATCTGCAATCACATCTTTTATGATAATCCCATTTGGTAGCTTCATCCATGGTCCGCCATCAATCAGTTCCCCGCCGAACTCTTCTTTTGCAACATCATAACCCCAGGTTCTAAAGCCACCTTCAGTAAACTTCATGATATTACCCTTATGTACCAAAGTTACTGACTTACGATTATTATCGACTGCATATTTTATTGCAGCACGTACTAGTCTTTTAGTTCCCTCAATAGAAACCGGTTTAATGCCTATCGATGAAGTCAATGGAAAACGAATTTTTTTCACATTCATTTCAGTTTGTAAAAAATCTATAATTTTTTTACATTCAGGAGTGCCTGCATCCCACTCGATTCCCGCATAAATATCTTCTGTGTTTTCTCGAAAAATAACCATATTGGTTAATTCTGGTTGTTTTAGTGGGCTTGGCACACCATTAAAATATCTTACCGGACGTAAACACGTATATAAGTCTAATTCTTGTCTAAGTGCAACGTTTAGAGAACGAATACCTCCACCTATCGGTGTACCCATTGGTCCTTTAATAGCCACTTTATATTTTTTAATTAATTCCAAAGTCTCAAGTGGAAGATACTGCCCTTCACCATATTTTGAAACAGCTTTCTCTCCAGCATACACCTCCATCCAATGAATTTGCTTTGAGCCGTTATAGGCTTTTTTCACAGCAGCGTCTACCACTTTTAGCATTACTGGAGTAATATCTACACCTATACCGTCACCTTCAATATATGGGATAATTGGGTTGTTTGGTATATGTTTGATATCTTCAATTTGCTGTCCATTTGGAATTTGTACAATTGACATTTTTCATCCTTTTGTAAATTTATAAAACCTTAATGCAATATATAATACTACTAAATGCGAATTTTGATCTAAAATAAATCTAATTAAAACAACAGTATAGTTGTCATTCCCGCGTAAGCGGGAATCCAGTATAATAAAGCTATGGATTCCCAATCAAGTTGGGAATGACAGTATTTTTAGATCAAAATTGGTATTTAACGAATTTTCTATATGATATTATCTTGCAATTATAACACAAACACAACAAATATTCCATTTGAATTAACACTACAAATAGAACAAAAAAATTGATATAATTACCCTATTGAAATTTTCTGAAAGTTTATTGATATGCATATAGGAATTGATCTAGGTGGCACAAAAATAGAAATTATTGCCTTAGATTCAACAGGGGGGCTCATCTATAAAAAAAGAGCCCCATCTCCACAAAATAATTATAATGCCACATTAACATGCTTGGTAGATTTAATAAAAGAAGCACAAACAACAATAAAACTTGATACCTTAAAGAGCATTGGGATTGGCGCACCCGGTACAATATCATCTGCGACTGGTTTAATTAAAAACTCAAACTCAACGTGGCTTAATAATCGTTCTTTGAATAAAGATTTATCAGAAATATTACAATGTAAAGTATATATGGCAAACGATGCTAACTGTATGGCGCTATCAGAGGCAACTGATGGATCTGGTGCGAACCATGATATTGTATTTGCAGCTATACTTGGGACTGGTTGTGGGGGTGGGATTTCAATCAATAAACAAGTGCACGGTGGGGCTAATGGAGTGGGTGGCGAATGGGGTCACAATCAATTACCTTGGATGACTACAGATGAAATATCGTACACCAAAACACAATCATGCTACTGCGGGCAAAATGGATGCTTGGAGCTTTTTATATCTGGTAGTGGTTTCGCCAAATATTACAATTATAGAAATAACTACAAAACCAACCTGCACAGTCAAGAAATATTAACCCTGTCTCATAATGGCAATCACTTAGCCTTAGAATGCCTAAAACTATTTGAAACGAGAATCGCCAAATCGCTAGCTCAAATTGTAAATATCCTAGACCCAGATATTATTGTGCTTGCCGGTGGTATGTCAAACATAATGAGCATATACCCAAACATTAACCAACAAATCTCTCACTGGGTTTTTGGACAGGAGTGCTCCACAAAAGTGGTTAAGTCTCATTTTGGAGACTCAAGTGGCGTAAGAGGAGCCGCATGGCTCAATAAACGCTAAATTATTGATATAAAAAATAAATTAATACCTGACACAAATTTGTATACTGTCTTTTTGATGCAATATACATTATAATATCCCTAATGTCATTATCCATGGCAGATAATTTATATTTTCAAGGAGCTATTCATGATAGGGGAAAATCGGAGCATTAATCATAATCAACAATCACAACAAGTTCAACAAGTTCAACAAACAGAAAAAATAACATACATTCAATTGCAAAATAATACAAATTTAGTTGGTGTAAATTTACTAAATAAAATCAATGCGTTGCATAACAAAATAATTTGCAGTGGTAATTTTAAAAATTACCAGAATGCAACTGTTTCAATTACACATCAATTCAATAAATTATGGACAGTCAGCCCACATTTTGTTTTAAATATTACATCTGAAGAACACGAATTGTTAAATAATATGGTTAAATCAAAAATTGTACAACAAAATATAAAGAACTTGGAGTGGCAGAATACTGGCAAAAAATTATCCTCAACAGAAGCTAACAACTTAATAAAAAAATTAAAAGAAATTTTTTCAGACTTAACAAAAATGGAGTGTCGTAAAGAGAAATTTGCGGGATGGGTTGCTGGTCGTGTGAGATTACAACATCTTATACTTTTAACCCATGTTGCCATATTTCGCAATTTTCTTATAAGTAACGGCACCAATAATATTAATGAAAAATTGTTGGCGCACGTAGCACCAACTGAGAAGATGGATTTTTGCGAACCAGATTTAACATTAAGCTCCACCAGTTTATCTCATGGCTTATTTCCTGCTTTAGATTATTTGGAATATATAAATAATTTTTTGAAAAATTGATTCATATAATAGACATTTTACATAACCCTTAAAAGCGATAATCTATGTCACGTCCAACATGTAAATAATAATCCAGTTCTATAATGCCAATTAAGAGCTAAAATAAATCCAATCAAAGCAATAGTTTAATTGTCATTCCCGCGTAGGCGGGAATCCAGTATAATAAATAAAAACATGGATTCCCAATCAAGTTGGGAATGACGATATTTTTAGATCAAAATTGGCATTATATCAAATTTACATTTGAACATCTTCCAATAAACAATCTCTCAAATAAATCAAAATGTGATAAAATAACCTTCTGTATAATTTCATTTAGGATATATCAAACATGAATCTACACGAATATCAGGCTAAAGAATTATTAGCCAAATACGGTCTAAACGTTCAAACTGGAATTATTGCACATAATCCACAAGAAGCAGCAGATGCCTACACCAAACTAGGCGGAAAATTTGCAGTGGTAAAAGCCCAAGTTCACGCAGGTGGTAGGGGTAAAGCAGGTGGGGTAAAAGTTGTAAAATCAACCACTGAGGCAATGGACGTTACTCAACAACTTATCGGTACAAATTTAGTCACATACCAAACAGATAAAAATGGACAACCAGTAAATTCTGTTTATGTGTGCGAAGATATCTATCCAGTTACTAAAGAATTATACTTCGGAGCGGTGATTGACAGATCATCCCGTGCGATTACCTTTATGGCATCAACCGAAGGTGGCGTAGATATAGAACAAATAGCGCATCACTCTCCTGAAAAAATATTTAAAACAACTGTAGATCCGTTAATTGGTCTCATGCCATGCCATGCACGTGATCTCGCATTTAAACTTGGCTTAACTGGTGACCAAATATCCCAATTCACTAAAATCATGCAAGGAAGCTATAAGGCGTTCATAGAAAACGATTTTGCTCTACTTGAAGTGAACCCTCTCGCAATCAGAGAGAATGGTCAATTAACTTGTGTAGATGCAAAAATTAATATTGATTCAAATGCACTATTTAGACATCCTGATTTAGTGGCAATGCGAGATAAATCTCAAGAAAATGCTCGTGAATTACACGCCTCTGAGTTTGATTTAAATTATGTAGCCCTAGAGGGTAATATTGGATGTATGGTAAATGGCGCTGGTCTTGCAATGGCAACTATGGATATTATTAAACTATACGGCGGACAACCAGCCAATTTCCTAGATGTTGGCGGTGGAGCAACCAAAGAAAAAGTGATTGAAGCCTTAAAGATTATCTTATCTGACACTAGTGTAAAAGCAGTGCTTATAAATATATTCGGAGGGATAGTAAGATGTGACATGATAGCATCTGCAATTATTGATGCAGTTAAAACCATTCAAATAAATGTGCCCATCGTAGTAAGACTTGAGGGTAATAATGCAGAGCTGGGAGCAACAATGCTACAAGAATCTCAGTTAAATTTAATTCCAGCGGATGGCTTGGCCGATGCTGCCCAAAAAATTATTGCAACTCTTAAATAAGGAAACACTTCAATGAGCATTTTAATAGATAAAGACACAAAAGTATTGGTGCAGGGTTTTACTGGTAAAAATGGCACATTTCACTCTGAACAAGCGATTGCATATGGCACCAAAGTTGTAGGTGGTGTAACTCCCGGTAAAGGTGGCGCAATTCATTTAGGGCTACCCGTATTTAATACCATGAAACAAGCTGTAAATACCACTCAAGCTGACACATCAGTAATTTATGTGCCAGCACCGTTTGCACTAGATTCAATAATAGAAGCAGCAGATGCTGGTATAAAGCTCATTATTTGTATCACTGAAGGCGTCCCTACCCTTGATATGTTAAAAGCGAAAAAATATTTGGATGAAATTGGTGTTAGGTTAATTGGGCCAAATTGTCCGGGAATTATAACACCCGGTGAATGTAAAATTGGTATTATGCCAGGGCATATCCACACACCAGGTAGAATTGGCATTATATCCCGTTCAGGTACATTAACTTATGAAGCGGTATCCCAAACCACAAAACTAGGGCTCGGACAATCTACGTGTATTGGTATTGGTGGAGACCCAATTCCTGGTACATCGCACATTGATGCATTAAAATTATTTGAAAAAGATCCCGCAACTGATGCAATTATCATGATAGGTGAGATTGGTGGAACAGCTGAAGAGGAAGCAGCCGAATTTATTAAATCAGAAATAACAAAACCAGTGGTTGGTTATATCGCTGGAGTTACTGCTCCAACTGGAAAACGTATGGGGCATGCTGGTGCAATCATATCAGGCGGAAAAGGTACTGCAGAGGATAAATTTAAAGCATTTGAAAAAGCGGGGATTGTTTATACTAGATCTCCAGCAGAAATTGGTAAAACTATGTATAACCTCATACACAAAGTATCCGCATAATTTAAATAGGACTTGATTGCGCTATAAAGTTCATATTGCATTAAAGAATAAATCTGTTATAATCATTCACAATCAACCCCACCACCTGATTTGGTTTCATTTGTGATGTGTCAAGTTTTATATGACTCAATGAGTCGTATAAAACTACACGCTCTTGCTGTATGTTATTTAATTGTTTTTTAATATCATTCATATCATTAAACATTGGTCGTCTTTTATATGATGCATTTAATCTTTGTGATAATGCAGTGGAATTTGCTGTTAATTGCACAATATAACTTTTATTTTGCAAAATTAAATCCCTATTGATTTTTTCCAATACACAACCACCGCCAAGTGATATAACACAACAACTCAACTCATATAACATTTTTTTTAGCTCATTGGTTTCTCGCAATCTAAATCCACGCTCCCCCTCAATGGAGAAAATTCTCTGGATATCAACCCCGCAATTTAATTCAATATTTTTATCCAAATCTACAAACTTTTTGTTAAGTTTTTCAGCAATAAGTTTGCCTATAGTAGTTTTACCTACTCCAGTTATTCCAATTAATATGATATTATACATATTAAATTATATATAAAAAAAGTCAAGCCGAAGCCTGACTTTTGATGTATCTTGCAACATTAATAACATGTTATTTTAAACACAAACAAACATATTATTATTTAACGCTTGATGCCTGAGGGGTAGAGCTCGCAGCAGGAGTAGATGCTGCATTGCTATTCATTGCCGGTGCGCTAGATGTAGTAATAGCAGCTGGTGCACTAGCTTGTGTATCAGCAGCAGCAGATGATGAACCGCTAGATGCATTGGTGTCATTGTGTGAACAAGCAGATAATAATAAACCACAAGCCACTACAGTTAAAAATTTTTTCATTTAATCCATCCTTTTAAAAATCATATTAAAAATATACATAGTAGATGCTATACCCGTACCTAACGCTTGGCCAGAAACAACAATAGCTGATTCATTGGTTTTTGCACCAAAAAAACTTCATCATTGGATGCGTTTATTTTATTGTGCAAACGGGCAGATAATAATAAACCACGAGTAATAGCAATTAAAAAAAATTCATTTAATAAATTATAGTATAAACACATAATTAGCAATATTATAACACACTATAAAATAAAAAATATATTTTTTCCAATTTTTTACATATCACTCTAATTCGACATAATAAATTATATTCAACTCATTGTTAATAAATGATTTCTTATATATAAAAAAATGTAATGTACTAAGCATATA
>CANISK010000018.1 GCA_947470205.1 Neisseriaceae bacterium
AATGTTGTCATTCCCTAAGTCGTCGGGAATCCAGTTTTACAACATCCAACATTCATTTTAAAAGGTGACTATCTACATTGAATGGATTCCCGCCTACGCGGGAATGACATAAATTGGCACTTTTATAGGTTATGCAAGAAGTCTATTGTTTCTTTTTTGGCCCTATAATCATAATAGCATTTCTTCCTTCTATCTTGGCTTTTTGCTCACATATCCCCTGTTCTAGTAAATCTTGCTCTGCTTTTTCTAGATATCGTATCCCAAATTCTTGATGCGCCAGTTCTCGCCCTCTGAATTGGACTACAAATTTGACTTTATCGCCGTCCTCTAAAAATCTTTTTGCGTTTCTTAATTTTATTTGATAGTCGTGCTCATCTGTTACAGGGCGTAATTTGATTTCTTTCAAATGAACCTGTTTTTGTTTCATTTTTTGCTCATGAGCTTTTTTTTGTTCACGATATTTAAATTTACCAAAATTCATCAGTTTACATACTGGTGGATTTGCATTAGATGAAATCTCCACTAAATCCACACCCAATTCTTCTGCTTTTTTTAATGCATCAACCAACTTAATAACACCAAGCTGTTCGTTGGTATCATCTACAATTACCCTTAACTCTTCCGCGGTAATGGATTCGTTTATTTTAACTTGTTTTTCAGTACTTATGGTACTTCTCCTATAAAAGTTTTATGCACATCGGTCACTTTAAATACACCTAAGTCCACCCCGTCTAGTCTCCTTATAGTAACCGATTGGTTTGCCATTTCATTATCTCCAATAATCAACAAAAATGGCACTTTTTGTAATGTCCAATGTCTAATTTTATATCCAATTTTTTCATTACTGGTATCTATTTTACATCTATACCCCATATCATGCAAATGTTTTTGCACTTCCATAGCATATTTGGCTTGTTTTTCAGAAATGTTTAATATTGATACCTGAACTGGAGCTAACCACAGTGGGAATTTGCCCGCATGGTGTTCAATTAAAATACCGATGAACCTCTCAAGAGATCCACATATCGCACGGTGCAACATCACAGGATGTTTTTTACTACCATCTTCAGATACATACTCCGCACCAAGTCTCACTGGCATTGAAAAATCCAACTGCACAGAGCCTGTAGTCCATGATCTGCCTATACAATCTTTTACTTCAAATTCAATTTTAGGGCCATAAAACGCACCTTCACCTTGCATTATTTCAAAGGCTAATTTTTTTTCATTTAATGCATTGGCAAGAGATTGTTCCGCTTTATCCCAGATATCATCACTACCTATCCGTTCTTTTGGCCTTGTGGAGAGCTTAACTGCAATTTGAGTTAGGCCAAATTTGGCATATACCTCAAATAACATATCAATAAAATTCATCACCTCCATTTGAATTTGGTCTTCGGTGCAAAAAATATGCCCGTCATCTTGAGTAAAATTACGAGTACGCATAATGCCATGCAGCGCACCTGATGCTTCATTTCTATGGCAAGAACCAAATTCAGCTAAGCGTATTGGTAATTGTCTGTAGCTTGTGAGTCCTTGTTTGAAGATTTGCACGTGGCAAGGGCAGTTCATTGGTTTTATTGCATACTGTCTATCATCAGTTTCTATGCTAAACATATCATTACGGAACTTATCCCAGTGTCCAGATCTCTCCCACAATACCCTATCAACTAGTTGTGGGGTTCTCACCTCCAGATAACCATGTTTAATATACATCTCACGAATATATTGTTCAATAATTTGCCACAGCTGCCATCCATTTGGGTGCCAAAACACCATACCAGGCGCCTCATCTTGCAAATGAAATAAACTTAACTGTTTGGCGATTTTTCTATGATCACGTTTCTCAGCCTCTATAAGCATATTAATGTAGTTATCTAAATCAGCCTGATTAAGCCATGCGGTACCGTAAATTCGTTGGAGCATTTCATTTGTAGCATCTCCCCTCCAATATGCACCAGCCAACTTCATAAGCTTAAATGCTTTTAAGAAAGAAGTATTTGGCACATGTGGGCCACGACATAAATCTACAAAATCTCCCTGTTCGTACAATGATATGGTGTTATCAGATGGAATTGAGGATATGATTTCTACTTTATACTTTTCATTAATTGATGCAAAATATTTAATAGCATCATCACGAGACATTTCTTTGCGGTTTACTGCGATATTTTGCTTGGCAAGCTCGTGCATTTTTTTCTCTATAAGAGCCAAATCTGCATCAATAAAAGGTTTTTCACAGCTGAAATCATAATAAAAACCATGTTCAATAACTGGGCCTATCGTGACTTGAATATCTGGGTAAAGCTCTTTGACTGCCATAGCTAGCAAGTGAGCGGTGGAATGCCTTATGATATCTAATGCTTCGCCATCCTTAATGGTGATGATTTTTAATTCGCAATCTTCCTCAATTATGAAACTTGCGTCTTTATATTCACCATTAACAATACCGGAGATGGTGTTTTTTGCAAGAGATGTGCTAATATTTTTAGCAACATTGTGAATTGAGATTGGGTCACCAAAACTACGGACCGCACCATCGGGTAATTTTATATTTATCATTTAACTTGCGCTTTGCAAAATATTTTATGTATGCCTGTGTGAACAAAAATCCTAATAATAAAATATTTTACCATAAATTTATTATGTCCTTATCTAATAAATTTTATTTATCCACAAAAAGTTATCATATAACAGCTAATGTTCATTTTTCATTTTGCGCATTTTCAGAAAGAGTAATCATTGCTCTGACGATTGTGCTATTAACTTTGTGGTAGTTTAACTTTTTATATACATTCTTCATTGATGAAACCTGAACAATGTGGTGAAAATAAAAAATTTTGATTTTACGTAACAATTCATGATATAATTTTGTCTCAAATTGATTTTTAATGGATTACTTATCATGACAAGAATATGTATGATTACTGGCAAAAAAACAACTAGCGGTAACAATGTTTCACACGCAAACAATAAAACAAAACGTAAATTTCTAGTAAATTTACAATGGCGTAAATTTTGGATAGAGAGTTTAGGTATTTGGGTGCGTTTACGCGTATCAAATGCTGGATTACGCACTATCGATAAAATTGGTATTGAAAATTTTTTAATACTACAAGACTAACTTTGTTAAATAGGTAAATATTGATATGCGCGAAAAAATTAAATTAGAAGCAAAAGATGGTTCTGGACACTTCTATACCACCACAAAAAATAAACGAACCACTACAGAAAAAATAAAATTGCGTAAATATAATCCAAAAACACGCAAACACGTGGAATATGTTGAGACAAAATTAAAATAAATAGATGCAGGTAAACATTTTCATAATGATTAAATGTTTACTGTATTGATTTTTTAACCAATCAAAGTGTGAAGTAAAGCAAAATAATAAATTAAATGATCAAAACTCATTTTTATAATTGTCACAAAAAACACAACGCACAAATAGTAAATTTCTGTGGTTATGCATTACCAATTAATTATGGATCACAAATTAAAGAACATCTGATTGTCAGAAATGATGCCGGAATGTTTGATGTGTCCCATATGCATATTATTGATATCCATGGACAAAGTAATATACATGAAGCTTGTGATTTTTTAAAGTTTTTATTATCAAATGATATTAAAAAAATATCTACACTAAATACCTCGTTTTATTCATTAATGTTAAATGAAAATGGTGGTATTATTGATGACCTAATTGTATATCATCTTGATGACTATTATCGTATTATTGCCAACTCTTCAACCAAAGAAAAAGACCTAGCATGGATCACAAAACATGCGGTCAATTTCAATGTATTAGTAAAATCACGTACTGATTTATCAATCCTTGCAGTGCAAGGGCCACATGCAGTATCAAAAATTATTAACGCATACCCAGAATTATGTCAACCACTCCAAAGACTCAGTAAATTTCATATTTATACACACAATAATGTATTTTATGCAAAAACTGGATACACTGGTGAGGATGGATTGGAAATTGTTATACCAAACACAGAGGCCGAATCACTCTGGGATAATTTAGTAAAAGAAGGGGTAACTCCATGCGGACTTGGAGCTCGTGATACTCTAAGACTAGAAGCTGGTATGAACCTATATGGTCATGACATGACTGATAAAACTTCTCCAATGGAGTGTGGCTTAAGCTGGGTGGTAGACAATAAAGATGAAGAGAGAAATTTTATCGGCAAGAATGCATTTATAAATTTTAAAAATAATAATGATAATCACAAAACACAAATTGGGGTAATATTAGATGGAAAAGGCGTGTTGCGTGAACACCAACAGATTTTTATTAATGGTCAACCAGTTGGGATGATCACCAGTGGAACATTTTCTCCATCACTAGAAAAATCAATTGGCTTTGCATGTATTGCAAAAAATCAACCCTTAGATGATTCTATCGCCACAGTCAACATCAGAAACTCTTTTGAACCAATCACATTTACAAAATTACCCTTTATGATACCAAAGAATACAACCAATACTTTACGTATCGAAGGTGAAATTACATGACATGGATTCCCGATTTCTCGGGAGTGATAAAAAGTGATATTTTAAAGAAGTGGTTTGCTCTAGATTTAATCTCTTCTAATGTCTAATTTTTCTTTAATACGAGCTGACCTACCAGATCTATCGCGTAAGTAATATAACTTAGCACGTCTTACCGCACCTTTTCTTTTTACTTCAATGCTATCTATCAATGGTGAGTATAATTGAAATGTTCTCTCCACTCCTTCACCTGCGGAGATTTTACGCACTATAAAAGATGAATTTAATCCGCGATTGCGTTTTGCAATTACCACACCCTCATATGCTTGTAGACGCTCACGAGTACCCTCTTTTACTTTTACTTGCACAACCACGGTGTCCCCTGGTGAGAAAGTTGGGATAGTTTTATTTAAACGAGTAATTTCTTCTTGTTCTAAAGTTTGAATAATATTCATTTTATTTTCCTATGATCTTGTTCCTACTCACTCAAAGCGTTTTATCGCATCTTGAAGTAGACCAGATTCAATTTTGGTTAATTGTTTCGATTGTAATAAATCTGGGCGTTTTTTATATGTATGCCACAAACTCATTTGCAATCTCCATAACTTAATTTGTTCATGATTGCCAGATAATAAGACTTCCGGTACATTCATTCCATCATATTCACGCGGAATTGTGTAATGCGGATGGTCTAATAAACCTGACACAAAGGAGTCAGCTTGAGCTGAATCTTTATCATGTAACACTCCAGGTATATGTCTCATTAGTGCATCAATCAACATCATGGCAGGTAATTCACCACCTGATACTACAAAATCCCCAATCGAGATTTCTAAGTCTATGTTTCTTTCAATGCATCTCTCGTCTATACCCTCATATCTACCACAAACAAATATAATTCCATCATATTGCAATAATTCACTTACCAAAGCCTGATTACATGGCTTTCCTTGTGGGGACATGTAAATTCGTATATTTTTTTTCACATCAAGTGTTTGTTGTTGCTGTAACGCCATTTTTATGGCATCTTCTAATGGTGCAATCTTCATCACCATACCTGGACCACCACCAAATGGTTTATCGTCTATTCTCTTATATGAGTCAGATACAAAATCACGTGGATTGTTAAAATTTAAACTACATATGTCATTGGTAAATGCTCTACCTAGAACTCCATAATGCAAGATACTATCAAACATTTCTGGAAAAATCGAGATTATGTTAAATATCAATAGTCTAATTCCCAATTTACTAATATTTTTTTAGTGTGTAAATCGACATCAGGGACATATAATTCGATAAATGGAATTAATCTTTTTACTCCGTGACTATCTTTCACAACCATCACTGAGCTTGCTCCAGTCTCCATAAGTTCACACACAGTGCCTAAATTTTCACCATTAGTGTTCTCCACGTTCAATCCAATCAAATCTATCCAGTAATATTCATTTTTACTGGTTTCTGGAAAATCACCTCTTAAGATCGCCACACTCAAACCTTTAAATGTATCTGCCGTGGTTCTATCTGATATATCATCAAATTTTACATGTAGGATGTCATTTCGGATGAATGAATCTTCAAGTTTATAAAAAACATATTTGTCTTTTATAAAAATGTATAACCCAGGGTACTTGATGAGTGTATCTATCTCGTGGGTATCTGGTTTAATTTTAAGCCAACCTTTAACCCCAAACACACCAATGATACGCCCCATCGGCACCAAATTTGAATTCAACATATGTTAAACACTAAGCTGCAGCTGCTTTTTTGGCATTTGCTTTAATAAGTTTCTTCACTGTTGCTGATACTTGTGCACCAACACTCTCCCAATATTGCAACCTTTCGAGATTAATTCTGAAGGATTCAATATGTTCTGGCGCTATTGGGTTCCAAAAACCAATCTCTTCAATAAAACGCCCTTGTAAACGTGCGTGAGAATCTGCGACCACAATATAATAATATGGACGGTTACGATTTCCACCACGTGCTAAACGCACAACTACCATTAATTTTTCCTTAAAAGTCATTGAAATACAATACATCTATTTGATAAATATATACATTATTTACAAACAGTCCGAGCTAGGATTTTATCACAAAATTAGATGATGCATCAGATATTTTACAATTTACGAAAAACTATCTATTTAATGAACCATTTACCAAGAAAAATTCATTCAGATAAAACTGCGTATGAAGTATAATATGGTATTAATAAAAAATTGCTACAATGAAAGGTATAATTAAAAATGGAATTGCAAAGTAAAGTTGAATACATTAATGCAAAATGGTTTTCCTTGGCGTGGTCTTTAATCTTTATAGTTGCACCACTAATAGCTTATATCTTCTCTATAAAGGTTGAGATAAGAAATATAAACTATTGCTCTGCAGGGTTAAGTCTGATTTGGATATATTATACGTGGCAATGCCAGATAAAACAAAAAATAATTCTTCATAAGAAGTACGTTTTTGTTTTTTTTATATCAATATTATTTTCTTTTTTATACTCTTACATCTCTAGATATTATGCATTTAGGCTTAACGCTGATGACTTTGGTGTTTTTCATACTATGCTTAATGCTATGTTAGAAGGTAATTGGGGTTATTCAAAAGCAGTTGGTTTTTATCATTTTGGAACACATCAAAATTATATTTTAGTTCTGATCTTGCCTATATATGCTTTATTTCATAACGTAGAAACTCTATTGGTTTTAGGTGTGGGGGCTATATGGCTAACTGCTGTTGCGATCTGGTTAATAGCAAAAGAATTAAAATTAAACAATTTTTTATCCTTTATTATTGTTCTGTCTTTTTCGCTTTCACCGATGAATGGTTTAGGTAATTCTTTTCAACCAGAATTATTTACCCCATTATTTTTTGCGTGGCTATTTCTTTTTTATCTCCGTCGGCAACTAATATGGTTCTTTATTTGTGTGTTGTTGGTTTTGATGACCAAGGAAGATGCCGTTCTTTTGGTGGCTGGTTTTTCAATAGTATTAATTTATAGAAAAGAATATTCATATGGAAGCATTGCTCTGTTTTGTGCACTCCTAATGTGCATCATGAATTTGGGAATTGTGCAGCCATATTTTGTTCATAAAAGTGCAATGCTTCAGCCAACTACAGTGAAATTTTGGAGTGAATATGGTAAGACTAAAACGGAGATATTCTTTAATATTCTAACTCACCCTCTGATTATTATTAACAAATTATTTGCAATAAATTCAGGCTTTTGGCGTTTATACCTTCCTTTTCTGTGTCTGCCTTTGTTTATCCCTGAAGTATTTTTTTCCAGTATAATGACTATAATTATGTGGGCTACCAGTATTTCTAATGCACAGTATGAGTATAGAAGCTATTATGGAATAAACATTAACCTAGTGATGTTTATTGGTGTTATGTTACTGTTGGCTGAAAATGGGTGTTTTTATAAAAGCTTATGGATTAAAAGGTTTAATTTTTATTCAAAATATCGAATGTTGATATTAATTAGTGGGTTATTTATCTTTCCTCTTATAGGTACAGGGTGGCAAGATTTTTGGCCATTCTCATATAAAGATTTTGCAGCGGCTAAGACTTTTAGTGTCTATTTATCTAAATCTGGAGATGTGATCTGCTCAAATTCTAATTTATATCAGATATTAACTGCACAAAAAGTTCCGGTAAAATCAGTTGCTCTTTCAGGGGCTAAACCTGAGCAGTTTTTTCAACAAAACTGTTCTTATGTTATGACTGATCTGGGTGATACATATCCATTTTCTAGAGACCAATTGTTGATGGAAATGAGTAGAATGAAATGTAGCCAGTTCTCCCCTCATTTCTACATATGTAACAATAAATTAGGATAAATCAATAATTGGCATTAGACTTCTTGTATAACCTATGTAAATGGTGTTATAGGAGTACTACTTGACCATAATTTGCAAGGTATCCGTCATTGCGAACTTCGATTTATCGAAGTGAAGCAATCTCACTGTTCCATGGGGGATTGCCGCGGGGTTTTGCCCCATCAATCAATGACGATAGCTTATAAAGAGGTTATGCAAGAAGTCTATTGTAATATACCCCATGGTCTTAACTATAATTCTAAAGGGTCTATATCTATACTCCAGTGCAGTGTATTATTGTGTTTGATTTTAAATATATCTGGGGTGGCTTTATTTAACATATCATGCAAAAGAATTCTATTATTGCTTCTAATTAATAACTGCCCTCGTTCGCGGTTATTAATTTTTTGTAATGCTGACGGCACAGGGTGTAATACTATAATTTCTTTACTGCGATATTGATAAAGAACCTGATGAACCTGAGTTAAAAAATCTAATGTAGTTTTAATTAATGGGGAACTTGCACGAATAAGTACATAATATGTGTAAGGTGGCAAACCAAGTAGCTTTCTTTGTTGAAATAAATGGTTGGCGAATCCAAAAAAATCTTGCTTGGATAAAAAATTATATATGTCATGTTCTGGGTGCTTAGTTTGTAAAATAACCGTACCTGGTTTATCCCCACGTCCAGCACGACCTGACACCTGCATAAGCTGTGTGAATAGATCCTCTGTACTTCTAAAATCATGGCTATATAGCGCCAAATCCAAATCAAGCCCTACAACTAAAGTTAAGTTATGAAAATCATGCCCTTTTGCAAGCATTTGAGTGCCTACTAATATATCCACTTCGTTATTATGAATTGCAGTATAGAGATTATCCCAAGCAGTTTTAGTGCTCATGGTATCTCTGTCTATACGTAAAATATTTGCCAGTGGGAACATGGTACGTAATTTATTCTCAATTTTTTGCGTACCATGTCCTAATGCTTGTAAATATTTACCATTACATTTTGGGCAAGTTTTATTTAGTTTTATTCTAAAATCACAATGATGACAAATTAATTGATTATTGGTTGCATGAAATACCAAATTCATTGAACAATTTTTGCACACCCCCACCCATCCACAATCATAACAACTTATCATGGGCGCGTATCCACGCCTATTAATATACACCAAAGATAATTCTTTTTTTGTGAGGTTATTGGCGATGGCATTCTTCACAGAGGTGGTCAATCCATCTATATTCTGTTCTTGTTTGGTATTTATGATTTTTATTTGTGGCAAGGAGGCGTTTGTCACCCCACGAGATGTTAATTTACATAATGAGTATTTGTTGGTTTTAAAATTATATAAACTTTCTAGCGATGGGGTCGCTGAGCCTAAGATAATCGGCACATTGTGATATTTAGCTTTATATACCGCCAAATCTCTTGCATTATAACGCAGTCCATCGTTTTGCTTGAACGATGAATCATGCTCCTCATCTACAATGATGAGCCCTAAGCTATAAAATGGAGTAAATACTGATAACCTAGTTCCAATTATAATTTTATTTTGGTCATTATAAGTGTGTTCGTGTGCAATTAGTCTTCTCTTTGGTGTGATGGTGCTATTTAAAACACACATATTAACATCGGGAAACCTGACTTGAAACCTTGCCAATAGCTGTGGCGTGAGATTTATTTCTGGCACCAATACCAATACTTGTTTATCTTGTAACAATATTTCTGAGATTAACTCAAGATAGACTTCAGTTTTACCGGACCCAGTAATGCCATACAATACTGATACAAAATATTTACCAAAATTTTGTTTTATAAGGTTTATAGATTTTAACTGCTCTTCATTAAGCGCAATTGTTTTATTGTATTTAGCAATAGTAGCGAGGTTAAGTTTAGGTGGCTTAATTTGTTTGGTGGTGTTATTTAGATTGCACTCTTCTGTTTTACGTAGTATGGTTGAAATTGCAGTAAAAATTGTCTGTCCAATTGGGTAATGATAGTATTGACTCGCAAAATTCACCATGTCAATCATACATGGGGGTAGAATATTGTTATACTGTCTAATTATGGGTTTAATTCTTGTGATATCGTAGTTTATGTCATCCTTATTAACCTCATTCCACACAAAGCCGATTTTTTGTTTATTGTTAAAATCAACCAATACTCTTGTGCCAAGCTGGATAAGGGTGTCGCTACTGTATGTAAAATTTATATTTACTGAGATGTCCAATAATACATTATAGAAATATAGTAAATTCATCAGATGCGATCTTTAATGTCAACGATTGAAGTGGAAAATTGTATACTCGAAGTATTTGAAATATAGACGAGACGAAGAGTGCATCATACTTTTTGGTGATAATTGATGGGTAATTACTATTTGTTTTAAGAAGAAGTTGATACCGAGAAAACTATACCACTTTTTCTACTTGCATAAATTCCAGCTCAACAGATGTTTCTCTGCCGAAGATTTGAACGTTTACTCTGATTCTGGATTTGGCATATATTACTTCTTCGATAATTGCATTAAAGTCAGCAAATGGGCCTTCCATGATATGCACTCTCTCGCCAACTTGGAATTCAACTTTATGTTTAGCTTTCTCTTTGGAGTCTTTAACTTGTTTTAATATATTATCTACTTCGCGTTGGGATATTGGCACTGGTTTTGCATCTTTACCCACTCCAACAAATCCAGTAACCTTGGGGGTTTTTTTGATTAATAGACCATGTTCATCTGAATAATCCATATGCACCAACACATAACCAGGAAATATTTTTCTTTCAGTTTCACGTTTTTTGCCATTTTTCAATTCTTCAACTTTTTCTTTTGGCACTAAAACTGCATTAGTCATCAAAAAATCTTCTATTTCAATGTATTCTTGAGTTTTTATATCAACCCCAAACGCATCTTTTAATTCATTAGCCTTTGATGTATCATTACTTTCATTGTAGATTTTTAATTTGGCAATGATAGATTTGATTATAGATACTTGGACTTTGTCTTCCATATTTGTAGCCACTTGAACCACATACCAAGATAACTTATTCATTATATTAACTCTTTCCCAATATTAGACTATATAACGTCCAAGATATAACACTATCAACCAACCATAAAAATAACGCCAATATAATCACAAATAAAAATACTATCCAAGTAAATTGCATAGCTTCTTTTCTTGCTGGCCAGACAATTTTACCAAGCTCTCGCCATACATCTCGAAGATAGTCATGAAGATTTAAACCAGTTTCTGATACAAAAAAGAATAAACCAAATGATGCTACAACAGATATTAATACCACACCCCATTTTAACCAGATATTTATATTTAGGGCATAAAATAAAGTAAGCCCTGCAATAATCAATAACAAGGATGTGTAGTTATATACTTGATTATAATTTTTAGTGTTTTCTTTGTTGGTTGTTGCATTATTCATAAAAAAATTTCATATAAAATGAATAAAAAATATATGGCAGGTCAAGAGGGCTTCGAACCCCCAACCTTCGGTTTTGGAGACCGACACTCTACCAATTGAGCTATTGACCTATATTAATAAAATAACACGTACTAAGCTAAGATTTTAGATACAACACCGGCACCAACTGTTCTGCCACCCTCACGAATAGCAAAACGTAGTCCTTCTTCCATAGCAATTGGAGAAATTAGTGTTACATTGATACGGATATTATCCCCTGGCATTACCATTTCTACGCCTTCAGGTAATGAAACTGCTCCTGTCACGTCTGTAGTTCTGAAGTAGAATTGTGGACGGTAGTTACTAAAAAATGGAGTGTGCCGTCCACCCTCTTCTTTAGAGAGCACATATATTTCTGCTTCAAATTTAGTATGAGGAGTGATAGAGCCTGGTTTGGCTAATACCTGACCGCGTTCTACGTCTTCACGTTTAGTGCCACGTAGTAATAAACCTACGTTATCACCAGCTTGACCCTGATCTAACAATTTGCGGAACATTTCCACCCCAGTACATATGGTTTTTTGAGTTGGATTCAATCCAACGATTTCAATTTCCTCACCAACTTTTACCACACCACGTTCCACACGACCTGTAACTACTGTACCACGTCCTGATATAGAGAATACGTCTTCTACTGGCATCAAGAATGCGCCATCAATTGCTCTTTCTGGTTGTGGGATATATGAGTCTAATGCATCTGCTAGTTTCAAGATAGCCTCTTCACCAAGAGGGCCTGTGTCACCTTCTAATGCTTTTAGTGCTGATCCTCTGATGATATGGATATCGTCCCCTGGGAAATCGTATTGGCTAAGAAGTTCACGCACTTCCATTTCAACTAGCTCTAAAAGCTCTTCATCATCCACCATATCGCATTTATTTAGGAATACTACAATATATGGTACACCTACTTGTCTTGCTAAAATGATATGCTCACGAGTTTGTGGCATTGGTCCATCTGATGCTGCAACTACTAATATTGCACCATCCATTTGTGCAGCACCGGTAATCATGTTTTTAATGTAATCTGCATGTCCAGGACAATCTACGTGTGCGTAGTGACGCTTTGCTGTTTCGTATTCTACGTGTGAGGTATTGATTGTGATGCCGCGTGATTTTTCTTCAGGTGAGCTATCAATTTGGTCGTAGCCTTTTGCTTCTCCACCATATTTTTTTGCTAGTATAGTGGTAATTGCTGCTGTTAGTGTTGTTTTACCATGGTCAACGTGTCCAATTGTACCAACATTTACATGTGGTTTATTGCGTTCAAATTTTCCTTTAGCCATTTTTTACCACTCCTGAAAATGAATATAAAAATAATTTTAGTTTATTTAGATTTTATCATGGTGCTATCTGGTGCCCACGACCAGAATTGAACTGGCGACCTCTCCCTTACCAAGGGAGTGCTCTACCGACTGAGCTACTTGGGCATATGTACCCCGGATTTATAAAAAATAATATCTCAGGTCATCTTTTATTAGTTATTTACAAACTTGGAGCGGGAGAAGGGAATCGAACCCTCATCATAAGCTTGGAAGGCTTCTGCATTACCACTATGCTACTCCCGCGCGACAGGTTAGTTTTTTTCATTGCATGATTCTACTTGATAGAATTTTTTTTTGCAATTATTTTTGAAACTTTTTACGCTGCTTGCGTTATCTGGTGGAGAGGGCAGGATTCGAACCTGCGAAGGTAAAACCGCCGGATTTACAGTCCGGACCCGTTGGCCGCTTGGGTAACCTCTCCTTTGATGAGGAAGTTATTATATTCAATCTAACACCTAAATGTCAAGCATTAGATCGACGAATTTAGTAATAATTTCTTAATCTACAACATGAATTAATGCAAAACAAAATGTTAGCACTAATTTAAGTCCTCACCTAAAGCCTTAGCCAAGGCAACAAACAGCGCAATTAATGCTGGGCCGATCAAAACGCCCCAAAACCCGAGTGCCGCCATTCCTGCTGCAATTGAGAAAAATAATAAAAATTCATTCACTTTATAACTAACTTTAACTTTTTGTGCAATTTTATTTAGGGCAATAATTCGTAAAAAATTATCAATTATAAATGCTAAAACAACGCAACCATAACTAATAATTAGAATTGCACTGATAATATTACCG
>CANISK010000019.1 GCA_947470205.1 Neisseriaceae bacterium
AATTTTTTTACTTTCTTCGTGTTTGTCTTTATCGATTGGTTGGATAATTGTAGATATTTTACAACCTGGTGTAAATATATTGGCACACATAGATATAACCAAATACACAGATAATTCGACCCTCAAAATTCCTCCACATTCATTGCTTAATTTCATAAAAGAACTCATTCCAGAAAACATCACTCTTGCATTTGCAGAAAGTAATATTATTCAAATTGTTGTATTTTCAATATTATTTGGTCTTGCATTGGCACAGATTCCTCTTGAACAAAGAAATTTAATTCAAACCTTTATGAATGGCATTATGAATACCATGTTTACCATTTGTAAGTTAATCATGAAGCTCGTTCCATTGGTTGTATTTGCATCCATTTCACATATTATTATAAAAAATGGCTTTGCTGTGCTTTATTCTTATTTAATCTTTATATTGGGTTATTATTTTGCACTTTTATTGGTGTGGATGGTACTTTATTTGATAGCACGTAAATATATTGGCAAAAAAATTAATATACTAATTAAAAATATATTTCGAGCTTTATCATTGTCTTTTGCCACTTCATCATCTGAAGTTGCCTATCCTAGCATATTTGAGGAATTAGATAAATTTGGCATAAAAAAAGATATTAGCAGCTTCGTGTTATCAATGGGGTATTCGTTTAACATGATAGGCTCTATGGTGTATTTTAGTTTTGCTATGATATTCCTCACCCAAACATTTGGTATACATCTTGACTTCCTTGATAAAGCATATATGTTTTTCGTTCTCCTTATAACATCCAAGGGTATTGCCGGAGTTCCTCGCGCGTCTATCATGGTTATTGCATCTGTGCTTATTATATTTCACATCCCCCAGTCCGCGATCCTCCTCCTCATCCCGATTGACGCATTTGCCGATATGGGCAGAAGTGCCACAAATGTATTTGCAAATACCATAACATCTGTTATCGTAGATAAATGGGAGCAAAAAGCCGATAAAGTATAGGGTAGACATTCCAACATTTGTTTACGAGGTGTGGTAATCTTTTATCAAATAATAAGCACTATCATTGTAATTACAGCATGACACAAATTTGTATTTTGACATTTGTATTGGTAATGGGTTACAATTATGTTACTTCACTGATAAATTGACTGCTCAGTTTATACGCTTGCAGCATCAGCTGAACTGATTTGTCACCACAATACTTACATAGCAAGCTGTGACAACCTTATATAATGCCAATACTTTATAGGACTTTTTCAAATGCAACAATCTCAAAATTTATCAATAAATAAAGTTTACCCACCTCAATTATCATCACCAAAGACTAAAAGACCAGATATTAAAAAACCTGAAATTTTAAAAGGTGCAATCAATGAGTTAAAGATTTTTATAAATAATTTACTCATTAAGTCAGCTAATTTATCAAAAAAAGAAATAACCACACAACTAATTAACGAATTATTGATTAAAGGTCAATCAGGTAGTAATTTTTTTCATGGTGTAGAAAATGCTAATAAAAATAACTCTTACATAAGAATGTGTTTTCAAAAAACAAAAAATGTTGGTACGGGTGATAAATTCCCTGAACTTACAATAGCACTTTTACATTTGATGTTAGAGTTAATTAATAATATAAAGATTAACGATAACAACAAGATCACAATAAATGATTTTTTTAGTCTCAGTGTCTCAAAAATTCCAGATAAAGAATGTGAAGAAATTAATAGCAAATGGAGTATAATTCAGATAGAAACAACCCAGAAACAACAATCAAAAACTATAAAAGTAACTCAAAAAAATACATTTTCAATTGAAGAATTACTACAGTGTGATTTTAATGAACTATTAGATGCAGATAAACTCACAATTAAAACTAATGATACGCAAAACCCATTTGCAATAAATACTGAAATAGAAAATCTTTTATCTACATTATCATTTAATTCGGGTGATACAATAGAATATTCATACCAATACCAGCAAAAGAATTTACAGACTAAAACAATAACTATTCCTTTCGGTAATATTAATGTTGATAAAGAAATGATGCAGTATCTGCCAGACATGATAATAAATTTTGTAAATTCTTTTCAGCATCCAAAACATATCACATCCTTAAATATTAAATTAGTAAAAAATGTAACCACACAGTTTATAGACAATATCAATAACCATAAATATAAAAATAAGGAAGACTTACAAAACTCACCAGATTACCAAGCATTACCCAATGATGATAAAAAGACGGTATTACAAGAGTTTGATAATTATTCAAATAACCAAGAGCAGATATTTAAAAAATATCAGCAAGTAATAACACAATTAGAGACGTATGATGCCAATCTAATTAACTCACTTACACAACAAAAGAATATTTCAAAGCAAACTTTACAACAATTAGATGATTTTCAACGGCTAAATCAAAATACTATAATGAAAGAGATGCAAAGCACATACGAATCTAATTTAGATATATCAGCAAACCCAACGAATTTATTACCTTTGCGCACTGATAAATATTTACAATCAGCACAATTAATAAATAAACAAATTTCTAATTATAAAAAACTATCATCAGATAATCAAAAAGTTATTAATAATAATTACCAGCTTCATTTGAATAAAAGATGCAAGGAGAGGAATCAAGAAATCATCCAAAATTTACAGAAGTTAGGTATTGATATTCAACAGATCACTGATAAACATGGCGATTATAACTTGTCGGTAGCAGTTGTGAGTATATATAATTATTGTTTACGATTATTCAGGGAAGGTAAAGATGATGAGCTTAGTAAATTATTGTGTAATCAGGAACTCAAAAAAGAATATATTAGTAGTTTATTTAAAGAGAAAAACAATATCATCGAACCAATAGATGGATATCAATCAATTTTAGATAATAAATATTTGATTATTGGGGTAGTTAATAATTTCTTTAATAATGTTTCTAGTAATACAAATGAACAATATAAAGCATTTAATGAAGGTGTGTTAGCAGATATAATCAAAGCTCTTGCATCACAAAAAAACAGAGAAAAAGATACGTACATATCTTGGTTTTTAGAAGATGCAAAACAAAATAAGAGTGCTAGTGCTGTAAGTTTGATAGATAAATTATTGCAAAATAATAACTTATCAAATCTTTTTGATGAATTTGTAAATCAAATGAAGAGATGGTTAATTGTGGCCGATAAAACAGTGAAGTCTCTTTTGGAATCCACTGGTATGGGTAAAAAACAAATTGAAACATATAGCAAATTTATTGCAGATGTTAAAGTTCCAATTACACTGAATGAGCTAGAGTCAACTATAGAAATATTCTCTAAAATATTAAACCAATTAGGAAGTTTGAATAATGCCCATCATGTGGCTAACAATCAAAAATATAAAGATAGTTTAAAATTCTTGATGAATATTCAACCGTGTAGTATGATATGGAAAGAAATATTTTCAATAAGTGAGAAAGCAACAGAGAGAGATGTTAAACATTTTGCACCATGGGTAGAGCTTGCGGCTGTTGGAAATTATAATCAATTTAATATAAATGTTGAAACATTTAAGATTATAGCGGACGTGAATGATGGTTATCAAGCTCAATTAAGTGCAAGATATAAAGAAAATTTTGGTAAATTATCTAAGCATATCGAGACTAAATACGAATACACACTTACATTTAAAGAGCAAGATAATTATTTTACTAGTAATAGTGTACTTATAGAATATACTGCAAATCAAAAAATATATTATCATTTATATTCAGTTGGTACATCGATAATTCAACATTCTTTAGAGTTAGATCCATCACAATTCACGCCAGTAAAATTTGTAATCGATCTAGATGGTGATTTTACAAACGATACAGCAATTCAGGCAAAAAATTTCAAAGAAAAAATTAATATGACTGATGATCAATTTAAAAAATTAATGTTTTGGCTGGCATCTCAATATTCAGTAGGCATAACCGGTACAATTGAATTAACGGCCCAGCCAGATCTTGACGATAATCAGAAGTGGAAAATTTATGTTCAAGCAACACCCAATGATAAAGATGCTAAAAATTTAATGTCTTCAGTTCTTCAGCAATGTGTTAATGGTATACAGCCAATCAATAGCATAGATGATGCATTTGAGGTGCTTAAGATAAAATATAAAGCTTACTTCCCTAAATATAAAAATACACTTAATGCGCTGAAACAAATTGCTTCAGTAGAAAACGCCTTATCTGTAGTTTCTTATGATAAAAACACAGCCAACAAGCAGGTGAAACAACAATATGATAATTTGATAAGATCATTATCGAAATTGGAAAATGATGAATTAGAGGCATTTATTGCTTTTGCATTTAAATTGTCCGGTAATCATTTATTGGGTGCAAATAATCTATCTCAAGGTCAATCGCCGCACCCTATTATATATGCCATGACACGTGCATTAAAAGACGAGAGCTTAAACAAGAGACTCGATAGCCTAATTTTAATGAATAATCCTAATGTACAGTTAGCACTCGCGGGAAAATTAACAGATATTTGTACTGATGCAACTGGTGGGGGATTGATTAATCAATTATCTTTGAATTAATATATCAGACACTCTGCAATTCAGGTAGTATACGGTAATCTAGTACATACTGATGGAATGGATTCCAAATCTTGGAATTATTTATTGATGTTTATATGTTAAAATGTGAATTAAGAGCTAAAGATCCCGTCATTCCCAACTTGATTGGGAATCCATGTTTTTATTTATTATACTGGATTCCCGCCTACGCGGGAATGACAATTAACCCATTGCTTTAATTGAATTTATTTTAGATCTTAATTGGCATTAAATTGGCGTGATAATCCAAATTCACTTACCAATGCAAAAATTCATAAATATCTCGCCTAGTAAATCATCTGGGGTAAATTCTCCCGTAATTGCAGATAATTCATTGTGTGCATAGCGCACCTCTTCCGCTAAAATCTCTAATTGTTGCCAATTTGTAAAAGCATTATTTAAATGCAGTACCGATCTTTTTATAGCATCTAGGTGACGCGTGCGAGCGGTAAATACTTCATTATTATTTTGATTATATCCCATTGCATTAAGTATCTCACGTTGTAACAAATCCACCCCTAAAGCTTTTTTTGCAGAGATATATATGTGTTTTTGGGTATCAATCTCTTTAACCTCGCAAGGTTCATTGATAATATCAATTTTATTATGAACAAATATACGTGGTATATGAGATGGTATTTTATCTAGTAACTCTTGATAATATGCATCTTCTATAATATCTTGACTAATATCAGACAAAACAAGGCATATGTCAGCAGTTAAGATGGCATCAAAAGTGCGGTTTATTCCTATTTTTTCAACTTCATCATCTGTGTGCCTTATTCCAGCCGTATCTATTAAGTTAAATACCACACCAGAAATAGTAATTTTTTCTTTTATGGTATCTCTGGTGGTACCGGGGATTGAGGTTACTATTGCTGTGTCTTCTTGTGTCATTGCGTTTAATAAACTAGATTTACCCACATTGGGTTTGCCCACTATAACAACTTTTGCGCCATTATTTAGTATCACACCATCTTTAGCATTTACAAGTAATCTATTCATATCATTTTGTAACACTTGAAGTTTATCTTTTATTTTTGCATGGTGGATAAACTCAATATCTTCATCTGGAAAATCTAAAGACGCCTCAATAAATACACGTAAATTTATTAATTGAGCACTTACATCTTTAATGTATTTGGAAAATGTACCCTGTAGGGATAACATAGCCCCACGTGCCATGGCTTCACTCTCGGCGTTTATCAAGTCAATTATGCTCTCCGCCTGCACTAAGTCTATTTTGCCATTTAAATATGCACGTTTGGTGAATTCTCCGGGTTCTGCAAGCCTACAGCCAAGCTCACAACACACGTTCAATAACATTTGCAAAACAACAGGGCTTCCATGAGTTTGGCATTCTATCACATCTTCTCCGGTAAATGAATTTGGGGCAGGGAAGTATAATAAAATTCCATTGTCTATCACATTGTTTGTGGAATTATAAAAATTAGTATATATCGCATAACGTGGGGTTATTTTTTTTTTGTGTGATATTTGTCTGGCTAATTCCAATAAATTTTCACCAGAAATACGGATAATCCCTACCCCACTACGTACAGGAGCAGTTGCAATTGCGACTATGCTAGAGCATATATTCGTAGTCTTTATTCCATTTGTATTAATAACAAAACACCTTATAAAATTTTCAAATAGTCACATCTCTATGATATAATATAACCATCTATCAGTATAAAAAAGACAAAAAAGGTCTAATATGAAACTTATATCCAATATTAAAGACAAACTTAATAACATACAAAATAAACCATTTATAACATGTATTGTGTTGGCTTTGATTAGCATGAAGTCTTTATCTACGGTGCTAATGACATTATCTCTTTTGCTATCGGCCATTTTAGCTATGGATGGTTACAAAAAACACGCCATTTATACCAGTATATTATCATTAATTTGTGGTGTGTTTGGTATATTAATGGGGAATTTTGTGTCGGCATTGAAGGATAAGTTAGAAATGATTACAGCGTATCCATCATTGGTAGATAACCCAAAGATCATCACTCAGTTACACTCATTTTTTTACACGATGCAAAGCATTCAGTTTGCAATTATCTTCATATTTATAATTGCAAACATATTCATTGTAAAATCATTTAACTCTTAATTTATTATTCATTAGAGGCATTCATTCTCCACATATCGTCTGGGTCACCGTCTTCCCAATATCGTTCACATAAGCATTGTGGCATTCCCGAGAATGGCCTTGGCATTCCCGAGAAATCGGGAATCTAGTCAATATATATAATACTATTCAACATAACGCATGTCTTGATTGTAGTTATTTTTTGTAAAAAAAATGGCTATCAAAACCAAAGCCACAATAACAATACACGTGATAATAATATTTGCATTAAATCTATTGAAGTTTAAAATCCAATTGGCAATTAGCAAATTGAAAAGCATACCAACCAGTCTACCACCGGCAAAAAGTGTATTACTTGCGGTATTTCGAAGATTTGCTCCATAATCTCGTACTACGATTTGAATCCATGTGGTAGGTAGGCCACCACCGAGCAATCCCAACCCCAATGCATAAATAAAGTAATTACTATTATCAATATACCGATAAATAGGTATAAGAATTGCAAATAAAGTGATATTAATTAAAACAAAAACCTTGTGACTTTTAAAGCGGTTTATAATGTATCTACACATAAGTGTACTAATAACATTACCCATAAAAAATCCAAATAAGAGGATTTTAATCAGATACGCTAAGTCTTCATGAATATTCATAAACTTGGGGAACATAAACATTGTAACAATCAGAAAATTAAACGGTATGATGAGTATTAACAACCGAATAAATTTGATGATTTTATCTTTACTATTAAATAATTGTAAAATTTGCCCCTTGCTAATATTTTTATCTATATTAATGAATACCAAAGACTCATAAATATTTTTTCTCAAGAAAAATATAATAATTCCAATTACGCCACCTAAAATATACATGAGTTGCCATGATACACCACTTAAGTATGTAGCAGTTATTCCGCCTAAAATCCCACAGAGGTATAAATATGAATTATATATTGATGCCTTATGGGACGTAAATAATTCATTAATGAGAACGCTTGAGGTTGCAAATTCGGTAGCCAAGCCAAATCCTGAGATAAATCTAAGTAAAGTAAAGAAATATACTGAAGAACTCACAACACTTAAAAGCATTGCTATAGAGTAAATCAAAATACTATAACGAATAATAATACTCCTACCAAATTTATCCCCCAAGATACCAAATAATATCGCACCCGTAAATATGCCAAGAGTGTATATGCTAGATATGTATAAATAAAGTTTTTGAATTTGATTGGTATCAGTTATGTGAAATAAATCCCTGAAAGTGTTTACATAACTTGCAGAAAATATGGTGAGATCATAGAAATCAACAAAATAACCAATGCATAGCAAAATAACTGTGAAGGTATATTTGGTCTGATTATTAGTGTGTGCAATAGTGTTCATGGTAATTCTCCATAAATTGAGAGCTATATTATAACCAATTCATGTATAATTGAGTATTAAATTTATATCATAGGATAATAATCATGCAACATTTAATCTCAATCACAGATATAGACAAAAAAACCGTATTAGATATTTTAGACTTAGCGGAGCAATTTCAACAAGGCAAGACCAGTGATAAGCTCTCTGGCAAGGTTGTTGCATCATGTTTTTTTGAGGCGTCTACTCGTACTCGCCTTTCATTTGAGTCTGCGGTGAACTATCTTGGTGGCAAGGTAATTGGTTTTAGTGATGCAAATAATACCTCCATCGCTAAGGGTGAGAGCTTTATCGATACATTAAAGATTATTGATAATTATGCGGATATTGTCATCATTAGGCACCCGCTAGATGGATCAGCAAGACTTGCCTCTGAAGTATGCACTAAACCAGTTATTAATGCTGGAGATGGTGCCAACCAACACCCAACGCAAACACTCCTTGATTTATTTTCCATAAAACAAACACAAGGGAAATTAGACGGAGTTCATTTAGGTATCATGGGGGATTTAAAATTTAGCCGTACTGTGTACTCATTATTACACGCTACCAAGTTTTTTGATATGAAATTATATTTTATCGCACCCAAAAACTTACGCATGGACGACGAGCATTTGTTTATTTTGAAACAATTAGGTATACAGTATTCATTTCACAATAAAGTTGAAGAGGTGATTGATAAACTAGACTGTTTATATCTCACACGTCTACAAAAAGAGCGTTTTGTGGGTGAATGCTATGAAACGTATGGTATTACGTTAAATCACCTAAAAAACGTGAAACCAAATTTATGCATCCTGCATCCATTACCAAGACAAGATGAATTACCAAAAGAAATAGACAGCACTCCATATGCTTATTATTTCACTCAAGCTAAAAATGGTTTATATGTAAGACAGGCAATTTTACATCAAATGATCAAATAAACCACACTAGAAGCATTTTGATTGTTTCGGCAAAACAAAAATAATCGGTTAGTAATTTAAGATTATTATATTTTAAATTTTGTGAGTTGAATGATGATAGTTTCTGCACAGTGCATCATTTTTAATTATTTTTTATTTCATATGTCTAATTGATATCTAAGCATGAAAATTATCCGTAAGTAATACATTATACTTATCTTTTATTTGCATATATGCACCATAAGCACTCTCTTTATTATTAAAGTTTAGATACAGCACACTCCCAGACCCAGTCATATGTGGTGCACCATAGCCATATTTTGCAATGTCAGATATTATCGATTGTAACTGCGGGTATAATTTAGTGGCAATTGATAATAAATCATTTTCATGAGTATTGATAAGATATTCTTCTGTGATTTCTTTATCACAGTTATTATTTATATGTTCTATTGTGAGATTATTAAATATATTTTTAGTTGGTATTGGGAAATGGGGAATAATAATCACAAAATACATATGAGGTAGGGTAATATCTTTTAAAACCTCTCCAATGCCAGTTGCAAATGCATGTTTATTATAAATAAAAAACGGTACATCAGCACCAAGAGTAAGTCCAATTTGTGAAAGTACATCAGAAGATAAGTATAGCCCCCATAGTGAATTTAATGCATTTAATACAGTTGCCGCATCAGAGCTGCCACCACCCATCCCACCACCAGATGGAATCACCTTGCGGATTTTGATATTTGCACCCATTTGTTGGGTATCAACACCTATATTTTTAGCATATTCTTGGAGGTATGCTGCAGCCCGAAAGGTTAGGTCTAGTTTATAATTCCACGCCTGATTGTGTTCAATTAGTGAAATTTTACCATTCAAGGTAGTCTGGATGTCAATCTCATCAAATACATTTATCAGACAAAAAATAGTCTTTAGTAAATGATACCCGTCCTTTCGTTTACCAACTATTTTAAGCCCAAGGTTTAATTTAGCAGGTGCCAAATAAGTTTTAAATGCATTTCGCATGAATTTACTTTACCAGTTCCATCAATCCATCATAAGCATTTTCAAATAACACTAACCCATCAGTTTGTAGACTTTGTGCCATATTTTCAATATCCACAAATTCATTAACTTCGGTTAAGATTGACTCAAAAGCATTTGGTCTAAAATCAAATGTGATGTCAATACTCCCACGTTCACGAAATGCCTCAAGGGTTGCTTCTGGGAGGGTGTTAATGGTGTCAATCCCGATCAATTCATCCACATATAATGTATCTTTATAGTTTTTATTTTTAGTACCGGTACTTGCCCATAGCAAAAACTGTTTTTTAGCGCCAAGTTGTTTTAATGCAATAAATTCATCAGAATTGAATAATACATAATAACTAAAATAAGCTTTTTTGGCAAGAGCGATTGCAGTTTTACCTTGAAGGTGCAATGGGAGCTTAGGATCAATTGCGCCATCAATGCGGGAGATAAAGAAACTTGCAACGGATGTGATTCCATCCACAGATAACCCCTCATTTTTACGTCTAGTGAGCCCCCTAATATATGCATGTGCTATATGAAGTGCGCTTGTAACTGAAAACAAAAGGGTAACGTTTACGTTCATTCCAGAATATATAAGCTCTTCAAGAGCAACGACACCAGAGCTAGTTGCGGGAATTTTTATCATAAGATTTGGCATATTAACATTTCGCCATATACGTTTTGCATCTGAAATTGTTTTATCACTATCATTTGCAATATGAGGGGATACTTCAAAGCTCACATATCCATCTTCTTTGTTTGATTTATTATACATAGGCAACATCATTTGACATGCAAGTTTGATGTCCGGTATCACGAGTGCCTCATATCTTGCCTCGTATGAGAGATTGGTATTTTTTAACTGCATCAAATCATTTTGATATGATTTATCGGAAGAAATCGCTTTATGAAATATTGCAGGGTTGGAGGTAATACCACACACACCATCATTGGTGATTAGTTTATGGAAATAGTCTGATTGCAAAAACTCACGAGAAATGGTGTCGATCCAAATTTTTTGTCCTAATTTATTGAGTGCTGAGAGTTTATTTTGGTTCATATAAAGTATTATCCTTATTTTGAATAGTATAATGTCACAATTACAATACTATGATTATATTTTAAATCAGGAGTATCGGTTAATTTTATTTCATTTATCTGTGGTTTTATTTGAGTTTTATGGATAATTGCATCATATATTTTATATGCAAGTTTTTGATTCTTTAATTCATATGTAATATGAATTGTTTTTATTTTATTTTTATTAGCAATAGATACAATTGATTGTATTTTATTTGTATCATACACATCAAAAAACATCGGTGACCATCCACCAACAATGTTCTGATGAAGTTCATTTGTAGAAATGTTATCTTTATGTGTGCTACACGATATCAATGATGTTAGACTAATAGCGCACAGTATCGAAATAAAAAATATTTTTAGCATAGTAAAACTCTAAATAAACACCCATTGTCAAGTTAAATACGAAAAATTTTTATAAGCCTTGGCAATATATTTGTTTACATCTTTATCGGATTGGTTATAAAAGCTTATTTTGTCAAAAAACAAAGTTTCGCAAATTAATTTGGATAAAATTCATCATCTAGAATTTGTGTAAGATTCCATTCACATGTTTCAGGGAAGTTTTTTTCAGATAATCCAGTTTCTCGAATAGCATCATAAATAGCAAATTCATATGCACGCTCAAAAGAGGCTTGTAAGTATTCTTGGTTTTTCAAGCTAGGGTTATCTTTTAAATGATAATAAATTTCTTTTCTTTGTTCTTTTATTGTGTATTTCCAACTGTTTTTGTTTTCGTAATTTGGTTGATATTTCCATTTAAGTAAATGCATTATTAAGACTGTTAAGCGACTTATAAGTTCTCTTTTTTCATGCTTCCCCATGCTGTCAATCTCCTCTTGTAAATTCACTAAATCTAATTTGTCTATTTCTCCGTTATTAATTAATTTAACTTGCTCTTGTGTCCAAGCATAAAAATCTGTTTCATATAAATTTGCAGCGTTTTGCATAATATTACTCCTTGTGTATGTGATAATTGTATCATATACTATAATGAAAATAAAACTATATTTTCAAGGCTAAATTGCCATCATTGGTTGTCAGCATCAACTTTACTTCGTATACTATATACTTATCAGAATGACACTCAGCATGTAACATCTGGGCGTCAATCATTGAGGCGCTTTGATAAATCAGAGCTTGGTATGACATATTGGCATTTATGCCATTAAACGGACATTATTTTGCCATATTAGATGGCGGAAGTGTTAGTTATATTGTGTGTGATTGCATATTTTGGGTTAAAAATTAAATGATTTTTTAGGCGCATGAGGTGTGGAATGTCCGCAACATGACACAAATTTGTCACTATAAAAAATAAAATATCTATGATATAATTATTTTCTATTATTTTAATAGATATAACCCTGCAAGCATACGCAGTCCAAATTTTAACATTATTAGGTAAGCACTCATGTACTTAAGCAATCAATCACCCGATAAACCAACAACAGGTACACTCCGATCACAAAATCCTCAAATTTGCGATAAAAATACAACTCATCTCAGCAGTATAATAGCTCCATTAGAAGATTTATCCAAACAAGCCAACCACCTTAAATTAAATAAAGGCAACCTCGATCAGATATCATATCTTAAGCAACAACTGGCCAATTTTTTTGCCATTCCAGACACTTCAACAGTACAACAACTTCTTAATGATGTGCCAAACAATCCAACCCTTTCAATCACGTATCCATATTCAAATATGAATACCATACAAAAAGCTGCTAAATGGCATGCCCAATTGTTGAATATAAATCTTGATTTCATAAAATCACAATTAAATTCAAATTCAGATTCTCAAAATTATTACTCACAGGGAATTGAACTAGATTTAACAATGTCGCCATACAAGTGGGTTGGATTAGACAGTGATATACATAAATCTCTGTATGTATGCCCCAATATAGAATCAAAAGAGCTAAATTCAGATGCAGATACAATCTTGAAACGATTCACTATCAATAACCAACAGAAACTCACTTATGATGTCAGGGGGTTCCTAGATGGTAAATTACAACAAAGCAAAAATAATCCAAATACTCCACTAATCGCAGCCATAGAAGTTAGCGACAGTAAATTCACAGAACCATATGTTTTTAA
>CANISK010000020.1 GCA_947470205.1 Neisseriaceae bacterium
CGATGGTGATTAGTTATAAAGTATCCAAATTTACCGAATGGATAATAAAACGCAAAATCAAAATTAACTACATTGGTCAACCAAATATACTCCTTAATGAAAGCGTTGTACCAGAGCTATTTCAAGATAGAGCAAACCCTACAGATTTATCTAATGAGTTAGTTAACTTATATCACAACCACACTCGTCAACGATACATCATTAATAAATTTTATATGCTTCACAAGGCTCTCCTCCCAAAGAATAACAATCAAGATGATAATATTGCTACCCCAATTTCCAATTTAATCACGCCAATTCAGAACAAACAACCATAAAAAAGAAAAGAAATAGATAAATGAACAATCAAGATATACCAGATAACAATATTAGAAATTTCGCAATCATAGCCCACATAGATCATGGTAAGTCTACATTGGCAGACAGATTTATAGAATTTTGCGGTGGACTTGAAAAGCGTGAGATGAATACCCAAGTCCTAGACTCAATGGATATAGAAAAAGAGCGTGGCATTACTATTAAAGCACAAACAGCAGCCCTTACTTACAAGGCTAGAAATGGTCAAATATATCATTTAAACCTTATAGACACCCCAGGGCACGTGGATTTCTCATATGAAGTATCACGTTCTTTATCGGCTTGTGAAGGTGCACTCTTGGTGGTGGATGCCTCCCAAGGGGTTGAGGCACAAACTGTGGCAAATTGCTATATGGCGGTAGAGCTTGGTGTGGAAGTATTCCCAGTTTTAAATAAAATAGATCTACCTTCGGCAGAACCAGATAGAGTATGTCAAGAGATAGAAGATATCATTGGGTTGGATGCTATTGATGCGGTGCAATGTTCTGCAAAGACAGGTCTTGGGGTGGAAGACGTATTGGAGTTAGTAGTAAATAGGATACCACACCCAAAGGGAGATACAAAAAAACCACTAAAAGCACTTATAGTAGACTCATGGTTTGATAACTACGTTGGGATTGTGATGTTAGTTCGTGTGGTGGATGGGATTGTAAAACCAAAAGATAAAATCAAGTTTATGAGTAATAACCAAGTCCATATGTGTGAGCAAGTTGGGGTGTTTACTCCCAAATCCATACCAAAAACTGAATTAAAAGCTGGAGAGGTGGGTTTTGTAATTGCAGGTATTAGAGAGATTCAGTGCGCAAAAGTAGGGGATACAATTACACTCGAATACAACCCTACCCCTGAAAGTCTTCCGGGTTTTCAAGAAATCCAACCAAAAGTATTTGCAGGGTTATATCCTGTTGAGTCTCACGACTACGATGCACTTAGAGACTCCATCGAAAAATTAAAATTAAACGATTCCTCACTCCATTTTGAGCCAGAAGTATCCCAAGCGCTTGGGTTTGGTTTTAGATGTGGTTTTTTGGGTTTACTCCATATGGAGATTGTACAAGAGCGCTTAGAGCGTGAGTTTGATATGGATTTAATCACAACCGCACCTACAGTGGTATATCAAATACTCACCAAATCAAATGAGGTGATTGAAATTGAAAACCCATCCAAGTTACCAGAACAAAATAAAATCGAAGAAATTAGAGAGCCAATGATAAAGGCAAATATCTTAGTGCCAAATGATTATTTGGGGAACGTCATTATCCTCTGTAATGAAAAACGTGGAGTGCAATTAAATATGCAATACATGGGGCGTCAGGTGATGTTGACTTACGAAATGCCTTTAAATGAAGTGGTATTGGATTTTTTTGATAAACTCAAATCAGTGTCTCGTGGTTTCGCATCTTTCGAGTACGAATTTATCGGTTTTGTGTCTTCAGATTTGGTAAAAATAGATGTGCTTGTAAACGGAGAAACTGTGGATGCATTATCTCTTATTGTACACCGTGCAAATTCGCAATATCGCGGACGTGAACTTGCACGCAAACTCCGTGAACTCATTCCAAGGCAAATGTTTGATATCGCAGTCCAAGCCGCCATTGGTGCCAATATTATTGCTAGGGAAACCATAAAAGCACTTCGTAAAAATGTCCTTGCGAAGTGTTATGGTGGTGATATATCCCGTAAAAAGAAATTATTAGAAAAGCAGAAAGCTGGTAAAAAACGCATGAAACAAGTGGGGAATGTGGAAATTCCCCAGAGTGCATTTTTAGCTGTGTTACAGGTGGACTAAATATCATTCAATTTGCATTATCGCGTCTTTAAATTCTTCTAGTGTCATGTTTAGAATTACTTCTGTATTTTCAAAACAACGTTTTGCAAATTCTAAAAATGTGTTATTTATTGAAACATTAAAAGTTTGAAGATCATTTATTATTGTTTTCAGATATATTAATTTTGCCATTATTTGTTCATTGGAATCTGTGGGTAATTTTTGCAAACAATCCATTCGTTTTAAAATATCTTTTCGAAATATTGATGTTTTTTTAGAGTACAAACTTATTTTATTTTGTGTGGTCATCTTTTGGGCAAGATAATCTGTTTTATCTAATATCAAGGTTGTGCTATTATTATATTTTTCATTAGTAAATAATGCTTCCCATCTTTGACGATTATTGATTTTATTGCTATGGTATCGTTCCTGTGCGAGATCTATATTAGTAAAATTTTTAAGTTGTGTGGTTAATGTAGTATTTAATATGACTGGAGATCTTTTCTGGGTAATGCCTAGTATTTTTTTTGGCAAAATGTAAAATTTGTACTGATTGTTTAATTTTTGTTTATCAAGTGTAAATGAAAATTCTTTTTGATTTGGCGATGTGTCTGTAGATTGAATTTTGTCTGGTAGGTATTCACGAGGTATTTCTATAAAATTATCTTTACTTTCAGGGTGTTCTAACATCTGATTATATTTTTCCACAAATTGATATGCAATGTGTGAGCATGAATTCTCATCAGATTGAAAATCATTTGTATATTTTGCGCCATCATACAAATAAGTCACCGGTATTTTGATTGTATAATTAGTATCTAATTGTTGGGCAATTGTATCATATGGATATGTGTTATCTAACGCAAAAGTATTAAATATATCATCAGGTAAAAAAATAACCTCTTTTTTTTCGTGATCCACAATCAAAGAAACAGCGTGTACTAAAGTTTCGTTTGGATAAATTGTAACTGTTGTAGATTTTGCAGTATCATTACTAATAATTTCTTTCAATACTTTTGGATTCAGTTCACCAACAATTACATGATTTGCTTTGCGATTTGGTATATTAAGCACGGCTTCTGCAAATTTTTCTCTAGTGTTAAATTTTATATAAGGTGTATTCTTTGATTGTGGCTCTGTGATTTGAAACATGTTTAATGTTGGGTGATCTTCGGGGGTTATCTTTTTAATATAAATATTATCATTGGATTGATTATTATCACGATTGAAATTTATTGGAAGATTAGTATTAATATTATCCATTTTTAGTACCTTTAATAAATGTGCATATTAAAAGTATACAAAAATGATGATTTTTTTACTGAAGAGTATTTATTCACTAGATAAATGATGATTATTTTCTTTGAGGATTATTTATTCATTAAATCAATAACATGAATTTATAGTATGATAAAATATTGTGTTGTGGGGAATATAATAAGGTGGAATAAATATGATACTTAATCAATACAATAATCAAACTGCACAAACTACAGCAATCCTAAACCAAATAAAAACCACATGTGATTTATTATTGCAAAAGCAAGATCACATCACAATTGCAGTATCTGGCGGACGTTCCCCAATACCATTTTTTAAAGTGTTGAGTATGTTAGATATACCTTGGCAAAAAATTACAATTACCTTGGTGGATGAGAGGGTGGTAGACACTACCTGTGAGGATAGCAATGAAAATTTAGTGAAAACATATTTATTAAAAAATAAAGCATTAAATACAAAATTCATTGGTTTGGTAAATATGAGTTATACTGAGCAAGAAATGTTGGAGTATGTAAATAGACATGTCCCGACAATTGATATTATCATTTTAGGAATGGGTGAAGACGGACACACAGCATCAATATTTCCTGATATGGATGAATTTCAAAAGGCAATAAGCCTTCAAAACCCAGATAAATACATCATCACGCATCCTAAAAGCGCAAAATATACCAGAATAAGTCTCACGCTAAGAGAAATAATAGCTACACAACTTATCATATTATCCATCAGTGGAGATAAAAAATACCAAGTATATCAAAAAGCAATTACAAACACAACACCAAGTTTTCCAATTAGTTATTTATTTCATCATAAAAAAGATGTCATGATGTATTATTGTAATATATAACTTAATACTTGACAAAATTTATAAAGAAGGGACATACTCCTCACGCTAAAGCGTGAGGAGTCAAGACTTAAATAATATATTTAGTTTCAACGTAATTAGTCACTATCGCCTTAAATTCCGCAATAATAGCATCACCCTTTAGGGTGATAAACCTTTCCCCATCAACATAAACTGGTGCAACAGGAGATTCATCCCTACCAGGTAGGCTAATACCAATATTGGCGAGTTTGGATTCACCTGGGCCATTTACCACACACCCCATGACTGCCACCTTCATATCTTCAACACCAGGGTGCTTGGTTTTCCACAATGGCATCTGAGCATCCAAATATTCCTCTATTTCTTTTGCGAGATGTAAAAAGTAGTCACTAGATGTGCGTCCACAACCGGGGCAGGCGGTGACTGATGGTTTAAAGGCTCTAATTCCAAGAGATTGTAATATCTCACGGGCTATCGCCACCTCTTTTGTTCTACTTTCATTTGGGGCTGGGGTGAGAGATACCCTTATAGTATCACCAATCCCCATTTGAAGTAAGCACCCAATACCAGTTGCAGAGGATACAATCCCCTTTATTCCCATACCAGCTTCGGTCAATCCCACATGTAATGGAAACTTACATTTTGTTGCCAATGAGCTATATACAGCGATCAAGTCTTGTACTTGACTAACCTTGCAAGATAAAATTATCTTATTTTCTGGTAGACCATACTCAATAGCTTTGTATGCACTTTCAAGCGCAGAATTAATCAATGCATTTTGAGTAACAATATTTAAATCCAATGGTTGACTTAGTTTGTTATTTTCATCTAGCATTCTTGCCATAAGCTCTTGGTCTAATGAACCCCAATTTACCCCAATTCTAATTGGTTTATCGTATTCTATAGCATACTTTATCATGGTTAAAAATTGACTATCTTTTTTGAGTCCACGCCCCACATTCCCTGGGTTTATTCTGTATTTGTCCAAGTGTTTTGCGCAGTCAATACATTCAGATAATATCTTATGGCCATTAAAATGAAAGTCTCCAACCAGCGGTACATTCACACCAAGATCAAACAGTCTATTTTTAATTTCTTTTATTTTACTTCCGGCAGTAACCGTATTTATTGTAACTCGTACAATCTCAGATCCAGCTTTATGTAGTTCTACTATCTGTTTTACAGTGGATGACACATCTTCAGTGTCTGTATTGGTCATTGATTGGACACATATTGGGTGAGAGCTCCCAATTCCAATATCACCCACCAAAACATCAAAAGTTTGTCTTCTATTTAATGACATAAATAAACCTATAAGGAATTAATTAATATTTTTTGGCATATAAATTGCATACCAAATACAGAAAATTACATTAACAGAAATAAGTAACAACATGGTGTTCCATATGTCAAACTCAGGCAATATAACAATTAAAATTAAGGATAACACTACCATATAAAATGCATTAAACCAATTATTAACAGCAATAGTTTGAGAGCGAACGGCAGGGGTGGCATTTATTTGCAGATCTGAATAACAAATAATTGAAAAAATTCCACTGCAAACGCTAATGCTAATTAATGCTATTATGTCAATTAGATGTTTTTTTGTAATGAAATCATTGAGACCAACTAACTTATTAACAGGTGTATTGTTGTTTAATAGGACAATCAAAGTCAGGATTGATATTAATAATGTACAAATTGGCACCAACTTTCTATTTAATGCCTTTTTGGAGAAATATTTAGCGCTATAAACAGCACCGACACCAAGCCCGATAGTGTACAACACGCTTAAGAGACTAAATACTTTATTATTTGCCCCTAGATATTTTAAAGCAAATAATGAGAATTGAGTGGTATAAACCATACTCAAACACCAAAACCAAGAAATAGCATGAATATTGATTTTACTATTTTTATTTGTTACGACTCTTTTGTAAGTATTCCAATTATCAATAAAAATATTTTTATGAAATTCTGGTTTGTTGATGAGTGGAGTGGTGGATTGCATATAATATGTACAAATATATCCTATAATCGCAGATGTCAAAACTATAATTCCAGCGATCATTATCATATCATTTGCCATTAAAGCACCACCAATTAATTGTCCCAATAAGATTGCAAATAAAGTACCAAATTCCATATATCCAGTTGCCACAATAATTTTAGCGGTGCTTTGATAATATTGAGGAAGAATGCTGTATTTAATTGGCCCTGCAAATGTGGAATGCGCACCTAGTGCAAATAAAATCAATAACTGAGACAAAGGATGCTGCTTGGCACATAATATTAACCCAGTAATTACTATGACGATTTCAAATAATTTTATTTTGCGTAATATTTTTACCTTATCATACGAATCGGCATATTTACCAGCGTAAGATGCAAAAATTAACGATGGTAGAATAAAGGCAAATGTACAAAGGGTAACTAAATCCTCTCTAGTTGGCCATGACAAATTTAAAAAATAAGTATACCAAATTACAATAACATTTCTGATTAAGCTATCATTCATTGCTCCAAGCATAAGAGGCGCAAACAAATAATTAAATTTACTATCTTTAAAGGGATTAGTCATTCTTTATACTTTACTTTTTTATACATACAGACATTAAATACCATGAAGGTGCGTCATTCACTCATATTAAGCACCCCATTTTTATAAATGAGGGTTCCTGTCAAAATTCCATTTTCTTCTTTAATTTGTTTCTGTTTTTGCCAAGTGTTTATTTGATTATCCAGTAATATATTAATTAGTTTACCTAAAGCCTCATCACTCTTCTCATCAATGTCAGTATTTCCTGCGCTTAATAAATATTTCATTTGGAGGGTTAGTAAGTACCGTAAGGTATCCTTTGGAATATTGAAGCTAAAGTTAGCAAATATTTTTTTGAAAAATGTTTCATTATTATTGATATCAGATTTTGTGAAGTTATCAGTTTTAATTACACCACGTAGTGCAATTAATCCACTTGGAGTTTTTAGATTTAAATTATTTATTTTAAATTCTGGATTATTTGTCAATATTGTCGCAAAATATTTTTTGAGGATTATAATTAGTTGTTCTTTTTTCTTATCATTGGGGATGATATTGCCACCATATAAGACATCAAACTCATTAAACATTTTACTAAATTCAGGTGCGGATATATGGTTAATGCTAGTGGAGAGATCTAGTGGTCCATAGGTTTTGTTTTTGGTGGCGAGTGATTCAAATTTAACTATACCATTAGCATCAAAAAAGTTATTAATATCAGAGCTTTGTGATGCATAGGATATATTTTTGAGGGTAAAATTGCTTGGGTCTATTGTGTCCATTTCATCAATAAATTGTGCAGCATTAATCCCAGTAAATGTATTTAACATGGTACCTATCATAAATTTTGATGAGTGAGATTTTTTATTATCATTAGATAATGCCACTATGATATCATTTAAATTGAGCACTGTATCACCGACTTTAATGTTATTTTTACTGTATGTGTAATGAGACTTATAAAGTAGCCCATAAATTTTTACATTTCCATATCCCGGCGCATTAAAATAAAAACCGGGCATTGAAAAAATATTATCTAAACTATTAAAAGCTTTATCATATTTGGTCACAAGAGATAATCCATCCCATTTTATACTCACCTCAGATAGTGTCTCTTTATAATTAAAGGATGGAGATAAAATAGACATCTTGCCAGAGCCATTTAAATATAGAGTATTTTTAATTTGTAGGGCATCTTGAGTATTAAAAAATTTTTTAAAAAGTTCAGAGATAGATGCGGGGTACAAAATATTAATTTTACTTGTGGCAAGAGTTGGAGTAAATTCACCCCGCAAGACGCCCGCAAATATACCTTGTGTAATATGTGCTTTATATGTTATCGAATATTTGTTGTCCAGGATGTTAGATGTATCTGACTTGGGTAATAGAGTAAAAATATTATTAATACTTTGGTTGCTAAGTGCAATTGTAGCCTCCATGTCAGAGCTAAAAAATCCTCTATTGTATTTGTAATTAGTAACTTTAATATATGCTGAATTTGTAATCTTATTAAATTGTCGTTCGACAAGTTCTTTAGTTTCCACCCCAAATACATATGCTGTGATTAACTGCAATAAGATTATTCCAAAAATCACACCAAATGCAATTAATAATTTTATTTTTATTATTTTTTTAATCATTATTTTAATTGGGCCTTCTATTTAATATCTTAGTACATGATACATTTTTTATATATCCAGTATAAATAATTTATTCACAATAATTTGCATGTGCTAAGATTTAATATAAATAATTTATAGATAATTTAAGCATAAAACATAAAATTCAATGTATAATTATACACTATAAATAAATGGGAAAATAAGATGAATGAATGTATTTTTTGTAGAATCATAAATAAAGAAATACCAGCACAAATAATCTATGAAGATGACAATGTTATTGCGTTTCATGACCTGCACCCAAAGGCAAAAACACATTATCTTGTGATTCCAAAAAAACACATCGCATCTATGTTGGAGGTCAACGATACAGATACTCAGTTACTTGGTGATTTATGTGTTAAAGTAAATGACATCGCGCAAGATCACCACCTAGAAGGCTATCAAATGCACATTAATGTTGGCGCAAAAGGCGGGCAAGAAGTTTTTCATCTACACATTCACTTATTATCTAACGCATAAAACAAAAAACATAGGAGTATTAAATAATGGGAAGTATGAGTATTTGGCATTGGTTGGTGGTGTTATTAATTGTCGCGTTAGTATTTGGAACGCGTAAAATAAAAGACTTAGGGCGTGACTTAGGTGAATCTGTAAAAAGCTTTAAAAATGCGCTTGAAGATGGTAAAAGTCCAGCAGATAACAAAAATCAAGCAGACAATAACACAACAAATACTTAGAGTAATACACTCGAAGTATTTTGGTTTTCGGCAAGGAGTAATTTTTTGCATTTCAACACAGGCGAAAATCTAAAGACAATGAGATATAACCATCAATAACAGAAAGTGCACATGGAACAACCAAACAAACACAAAAATAATCAAAATCAAGAACATAAAATAAAGCTCCCCACATTAATGTTAGCTGGGATTGGCACCATTATTGGATCTGGTTGGTTATTTGGTTCAGCTCATGTTGCAAAAATGGCTGGTCCTGCCGGGATATTTTCCTGGGTAATTGGTGCGGTTATGATATTAGTAATTGCATTAAACCTGATTGAGCTCTCCACCATAGCACCCATTCGCATGGGGAGTATGGGTTACTTTTTGCGTTATACTCATGGCTCATTTGCGGGTTTCATTGCAGAGTGGACTATTTTAATTGGTTTTATTAGCTCCATTCCTTCAGAAGCAACCGCATCCACTCAGTATCTTAGTGAATGGAACTACGTGTGGGCGCATAGTCTATTTAACCACAATACAAATTCATTAACTTTGAGTGGGCTTATAATATCAAGTTTATTGTGTTTTATATATTTTTTTATTAACTACTACTCATTAAGGTTTTTAGCGCGCTCCATCAAAACACTCACTATCTTCAAATTATTTGTACCAACTCTTGCCGTATTTATGTTTTTATATGCAGGTTTTCATGTGGATAATTTGCATATAGTTGGAAATCACTCTTTGGCTCCATATGGTATTAGCGGTATTTTTACCGCAGTTGCTACCTCTGGTGTTATATATGCATTTAATGGCTTTCAAGCCCCCATCACCTTCGCAGCCGAAACCCATAATCCAAAAAGAAATATCCCATTGGCTCTCATTGGCTCAGTTTTTATCTCAGCCGTTATATACATCTCGTTGCAATTTGTCTATCTTGTATCAATGCCTACGGATTTATTAATAAAATATGGCTGGAATGGATTAAATTTATCTTCTCCGTTTGCTAGTTTAGCAATATCCCTAAATTTAAATTTATTAGCAATACTTCTCTTCATAGATGCCTTTATCTCGCCATCAGGCGGGGGGATTATATATACCTCGCTCTCTGGGCGAGTGTTTTTCGGCATGGGGGACTATTTGCCAAAATGGTTTGGTAATTTAGATGTCAAATCTCGTCTTCCTAAAAATGCATTACTTGCAGTTCTTGTTATATCTATATTATCATTATGGCTATTGCCTAGCTGGGAAAAATTAGCTGCGGTAATATCTGTGGGGTATATTTTGTGTTATGCAACTGTGCCAGTATCAGTATACTCATTCAGGAAACTATCTCCTGTGTTACCACATAAAGATGCCATTCGTGTATACGGAGTCAAAATCCTAGCTCCCATAGGCTTTATTTTCGCGACCTTTATGCTATACTGGTCTCGCTCCCCATTAAACGCAGAAGTAATCCTAATAGTCCTACTCGGTCTCCCAATTTACATTTTTTATGCAAAAAAAAGACAAGAAGCGATAATGCCACAGCTATCCAAATGTATCTGGATGATAGCATATCTTGTCTTTGTTGCGATTTATGGGTTTTTTGGCAGTAAAAATTTTGGTGGTACTGGTCTTATCCCAGATGTTTACATCATAGACCACATTCTTTTAGCATGTTTGTCAATGATATTTTTTATCTGGGGTGTGAGCGTTAGCTTCAAAACTAACGCCTATATCGAGGAGATAGATAATCGTCAAACATAACTAAAGTTGATTTCTATCAATTCTTTATATCCGCCTGTGGTATTATTTTCATCGAAGAATATTTCTAGTATTTCTTCAGTGGTTACCCCGGTAGAATGTTCCCATTTGTTGTTTTTTGGTTTTGGCATCATAAATGAAGACACAACGTATAGCATTTTCATTAACATTAACTGTGTCGCATCATCTTGTTTTGTATTAATATATGCAATCTTCTCTTCAATGAAGTTTAACACCTTGTCAAAATATAACTTTCTGTTTACTGGGGTGGATATATCATTATTGTCTGCAATATCATTTTCCAGTTTTGCATCCATTGTCTGCATTAGTATAGATAGACAAAACGTATACAGCTGCTTAACATTTGTATCAATTAAAGAGTTTTTCCAACTTTTGCGGGTTACATATTCAATGTTATCACTTAGCAACAACGGAGGAAATAGCATGCTAGTGCCACTGTACGAGTACTGTGTTCCAACTTCGGCAAAACCTAGATCAAAAAAAACCAAATGTCCATTTGCATCTATACCCATGTTTGCTGGTTTGATATCCTCTAAATGTATATGATTATTATTTAAAACAAATAAAGTCGCTATGGCGCTTTGCATTTGTTTTCCATTTATGCTTGTGATGTTTTGATCATTTAATGGATCAACCACTCTACTTGTTGATTTAACCCACGCTCCATTTTTTAATGGTTTACAGTAAATTAATTCATCAAGAACAATATTATTCCTTAAATAGTTTTTCAGTTGTGGTATTATGGCGGTATTATTTGTAGCAATGAGTGCTTTTATTGTTTGCTGAGCTTTATTATTGAATTCTCTTCTTATCGTTTCTTTCATGCTACCATTTTGTAGATTTTTAGTTGCAATAAAAGTAGAAAAAGTATTTTTTGAGCTTTGTTTGTCGGTTTTTTGTATTGGTATTAATCTATCCTTGAAGGCGCCCGATGCATTTGCAATAATTGGTGTATATACCCCATGTTGCTCTTCGAAAATTTCCACATTTTTCATATGAATCAAATCTCTCTGCTTACCAATTTCATAACGATACCATGTATTGCCATCTTCTTCCATTTTGTGAATTATAAATTTTATTTTAATGTTAGTACCTAGAACTTGCCGATCATACACCTTAATATTATCAGAGTTGCGCAATTCATTTATAGGTCTTTCATGCCATTTATTTATAGATATTTTATGCAATTGTTTTTGTAGGTGATACTCTTTTAATGGTGTTGCTTTGCCATATGCGTTTTCCAGATCTAATTTTAAATAAAAGTTACGCTCTTGATATCTAATACGAAAGTATTTATTATTATTTTCTGTGGCGTATTCATCTGGTATGATGATATTTATATTTTTGAAATCATCCATATCTTCTATACTCATCGAATCTGAGTGTGTTGAATCTGAATCTGAGTACTTATTTAGTATGATCTCATTTTTGTAACCCTTGCCTAATTTAACTGTTTTAATGCCTTGTTTATTGAGAATGGTTATTTCTTTAAGATGCTTACTGGCATCTTGCAACTGATACTCAATGTTAAAATTTTTTAATGCCTTTGGTTTGTTGCTGTTGAACCATTCCAAACAGCCATTAACATTAAACTTATTATTTTTAAAAGCTTCCTCAACAAATACATTTATATAAATTAACGCAATTATCTGCATTGTACCACATGTAATGTGTGTACTCCACATAGTGGAATTATTATAACATAAATACTCCATACTCCTTGCTAAAGTAATTGATTCTATTGATTCTAAATCATTTATGATAAACTCTTCTTCTTTATGGTATATTATTTTATTTGTTATTGAAGAAATGTCTTGTGTGGCAAAATACATCCACAATTTTTTTACAAGATTAAGCTTCGATGAATCTTTGCCGTGCGTCTGAATATAAGTTGCAATATTTTGTAGCGCACATTCTTTATTTGATTGATTGGTGTTATTAAATAAATTTGTTGTATTTAAATTATCACGGTATTTATTTTGAAATAAATTTCTTGCGCAGCTAGTTGATAAAATTTGATCCATGGCAATGAAATCCAAAAAATAATCATATAGTCATTATAATATATTTTTTCACACAAAAGAGACAAATTTGTGTTATGCAC
>CANISK010000021.1 GCA_947470205.1 Neisseriaceae bacterium
ATAAGGGTTATGCAGCTGGATTATTGGGTTTTATTCAATTGGTCGTGGCATCCATATCCTCTAGTGTTATTGGTCCTGTGAGTTCAAATAGAATTGATTATATGGGGCTATACATATTAGTAACAACTCTTATTGGCGGAATATCATTCTACTGGTTAAAAATTATAAAACAACCAAAGATTTAAGCTTATTTTTAGCGGTTAGCTCTAAAAAATTATTAAATTTTTTCTTATCCAAAAGTACACACTAATTCAAACTAGCACACACCATATAATTCACATTAATATCATTGGTGATTTTTGCAATTTGTGTTAAGGGATTATATGATAACCCCTTAATATCAGTCATCTGTAAATTGTATTTACTTAACATATGACGTAAATCAGACGGGCGGATAAATTTTTCATAATTATGGGTACCTTTAGGGAGGAGCTTTAAGATATACTCCGCAATCAACACACCAAATAAATAACTTTTTAGTGTTTTATCTAATGTAGATAAAAAAATTATTCCATTGGGTTTTAATAATTTGGCACAATTAGATATAATATATTCTGGATTATCAACGTGTTCTAAAATTTCCATGCAAGTTATTACATCATATGATTGTGTATGATGATTAGCAAATTCTACAATATCAATACATTGATAATCAATATCCAAATTACTTTCTAATAAATGCATTTTAGCAACATTAATAGACTGGGGAGCTAAATCAATTCCAGTGACTATGCCCCCATTAAGAGCTAGTCTCTCCGTTAATATTCCACCGCCACAACCCACATCTAAAATTTTTTTATTAGTTAAATTTGTATGAGATTGGATAAATTGCATACGAGTGGGATTAATATGGTGCAATGTCTTAAATTTACCATCTATATCCCACCATTCATGTGCCATGTTATCAAATTTTTTTATTTCCTGTAGATTCATGGTTATTTTTTATTACATACCTTCGTTATCATTGTTAATGTTGGTATTATTGGCAATTTTGCGGTTGATCATGTTTAAAAAGTCATTCCCAAAATGATTCATTTTATTGTTTAACTGATCTATTTGCGTGGTAAATTTATTGTAAAATATGTATGCAGGAATTGCCACAAATAAACCAATTGCAGTTGCAACCAAAGCCTCTGCAATGCCAGGTGCGACACTGGATAAAGTTGCTTGCCCTTGGTTGCTAAGTCCAATAAAAGCATGCATAATACCCCATACAGTACCGAGTAAACCAATATAAGGACTTACAGAGCCAAATGTTGCAAGACTAGATATCCTATGCTCATATTTATCTATTTCAGAATTTATGGTGGAGGTCATGGTGCGTTCAATATTTTCAAGGATAATTTCAGGGTTTTTTATATTTTGTTTATGAAGTTTGTTGTATTCATTAATACCTTGATAAAATATCTCAGTTACAGTGTGTTTATTGGATTGTGCACTAATGGTGGTATATAATGTGGATATATTAGTTGCATTCGCAAATTGTCTTAAAAATGAATTTGTAGAGATATTGGCATGAGTAATTGATAACCATTTATTGATAATAATCCCCCAAGACACAATGGAGAAAAATAATAAAATACCAATAACCAATTGAACCACAAAACTCGCATTTAAGATTAATTGTATAATGGATAATTCTTGTTGCATAGTATTATTTCCTATAATCAAATGGGATATCAGTTCTATATTGCATGTCTTGAAAGTGTAATTTGTGAATTGTATCATATACTAGAGATTTAGCATCAGTAGTTTTTTCATTTAAGCCTACCACACATAAAACTCGCCCAGCATTCGTGTAAACATGATTATCTTTCATGACCGTGCCTGCATGAAATACTTTTATAGTATTATCATTATTAATATCATTAAGGCCAGAAATAAGTAGGGGTGTGCTAGTTTTATATGGATAATCAGGGTGACACAACACCACCCCCAATGCGTGTTTTTCACTCCATATTGGTGTGATTTGATTTAATGTTCCATGCACTCCATGTTCCATTAACTCAATAAAATCAGACTCTAAACGCATTAAAATAGCTTGAGTTTCAGGGTCTCCCAGTCTACAGTTAAACTCCAACACTTTAATTTGTTGATTTTTATCCACCATAATCCCAGCATATAAAAACCCCGTATACGTATGACCCTGATTTTTCATGCCATTAATCACTGGTGAAATTACTCTTTGCATTATTTCACTTGACAGTTGGTCATTGAGAATTGGAGAAGGGGATATTGCACCCATTCCACCGGTATTTGGCCCTTTGTTATCGTTCAATAAACGTTTATGGTCTTGAGAGCTTGGAAGGGGGATTATAGTATTGCCATCAACCATAACAATAAAGCTTGCCTCTATTCCGTCAATACACTCTTCAATCACCACTCTAGAATTTTGCTCTCCAAATATTTTTTGCTCAAAAATATCGTTTAAGAAATCCAATGCCTCATTTTTATTGTCAGTTACCAATACACCTTTTCCAGCCGCAATTCCATCTGCTTTAATCACAAGTCTACTCACCATATGTTTTTCAATATAACTAGTAGCATCAATTAGATTATCAAATATTTCATACTGTGCGGTTGGAATATTATTTTTTATCATAAATTCTTTAGCAAAAGCCTTGGAAGTCTCAAGCTGTGCACAAAATTTATCTGGTCCCCATATTTTTAAATTATGAGCGCGAAATTCATCTACAATACCAAGCGCAAGAGGTAATTCAGGGCCCACAATGGTGAAATCAATGTTATTGGATATTGCATATGCGACCAATTCATCTACTTTAGTGATATTAACATTAATTATTTTATCTTCTAAGCCAGTCCCAGCATTGCCGGGTGCTATAATTACTTGTGTACATTTTGGAGATTGGGCAAGTCTCCATGCAATTGCGTGTTCACGCCCACCAGAACCAATAACTAGTATTTTCATAGTATCCTTAATTAAATCATATACTTAGGTTGCACCCACTCATCAAACTCTTCGCTTGTCACAAACCCCAGTGACAGTGCGGCTTCTTTTAGTGTTGTACCTTCTTTGTGGGCAAGTTTTGCAATTTTTGCTGCTTTTTCATATCCAATATGAGTATTTAATGCCGTTACTAACATTAAAGACTTATTTAATAATTCATTAATACGTGTTATATTTGGAGTGATCCCAATCACACAGTGGTCATGTAGACTATGTATCCCATCACACAATAAACGAGCGCTCTGTAAAAAGTTATGTATCATCATTGGCTTAAATACGTTTAACTCAAAGTTTCCCATCGAGCCACCAACATTAATCGCAACATCATTACCAATCACTTGTGCACATAACATGGTCATTGCCTCACATTGCGTGGGGTTTACCTTACCGGGCATTATAGAGCTCCCCGGTTCGTTTTCAGGGATATTAATTTCACCAATACCACAACGAGGACCACTTGCGAGAAAACGAATATCATTGGATATTTTCATAAGACTACATGCCAATGTCTTGAGTGTTCCGTGTGCGTGCACTATAGCGTCATTTGCTGCTAATGCTTCAAATTTATTAGGTGCAGTTACAAAGGGTAATTTGGTGATTTTAGCAATTTCATCTGCCACAGTGATTGCATATTTTGGATGGGTATTTAATCCAGTGCCAACGGCAGTTCCACCAAGGGCTATTTCATATAAATGAGGGAGTGCATTTTCAATATGTTTAATTGCATTGGATAACTGGGTAGCCCAGCCAGATATCTCTTGCCCTAAAGTTAAAGGTGTGGCATCTTGCAAATGTGTGCGTCCAATTTTAATAATATCATTAAATTCGGTGCTTTTATTCACTAAAGTACTGTGTAATTTTTTAATTGCAGGAATGAGGTATTCATGTAAATAACAAGTCGCTGCAATACTCATTGCAGTTGGGAATGTATCATTGGAAGATTGACTTTTATTTACATCATCATTAGGGTGGATAGTTTTTGTATCTAAATTGTCATGAAGTATAATATTAGCACGGTTAGCAACCACTTCATTTAAGTTCATGTTAGTTTGTGTACCAGAGCCAGTTTGCCATATTGCAAGGGGAAATTCATCATCGTGTTGATTATTAATAATCTCATCACACGCCATTACAATTGCGTTGGTTTTATTTGTCTCCAATAAATTTAATTGGTTATTGGTAATAGCTGAAGCTTTTTTTACAATTGCAAACGCAGTTATCAAATTTTTCGGCATTTTTTCAGTAGAGATTTTAAAATTTTCTAAAGAACGTTGTGTTTGTGCCCCCCAGAGTTTATCACTTGGCACTTTTATTTCACCGAAAGTATCATGTTCAATTCGGTAATTAGTTTTATTTTCCAATTTTTAATCCTTTGAAATGCGAAATAATGATGTAAATATTTTATGTCCAATATATAGAATAAAAAATAATATCACTGATGAATAAATCATGAGAAAGTCAATTATTGTATAGTGTTGTCCCAGCGTAATAAACTGCGCAAGCATAATTAACACAATCATCACCATAGATATCACCTGTGCAAATGGATAAAATTTAGCTTTATATTTCAATATCCCAACACCACCCAAGTGGGGTAAGAAGTTTTTTCTAAATTTATAATGACTAAGAGCAATTCCAAACCATGCCAAAAAACCACACAGTGAGGATATTTGTACCAAATAAGTAAAAACTACACCATTGCCCACTAAAGATGATATAAAAACCGTAGAGCCAATACATGCAGTTAAAATGAGAGCTATTATTGGTACACCGTTTTTATTGAGAGAAGTGATGAAATTTGGTGCTTGTTTATTTTTGCCAAGGTACCATAAAATTCTAGTTGCCGAATACATGCTAGCATTAGCAGCTGAAATCAATGCAAATAAAATCACCAAATTAATAAATGAAGCCGCATATTTGCCGATGTAGTTACTAAATACAAGTGTATATGGACTCATATGAACATTATCTTGACTTGCTAAATTTGGATTATTGTATGCAATTAATAAACTAATTACCCCAATTGATAATATGTAAAATAATGTTAAACGCCAAAATACAAGTTTAATAGCATTTGGGATACTTGTTTCAGGATTTTTTGTTTCTCCAGATGCAACCCCAATGAGCTCAGTGCCTTGAAAAGAGAACCCAGCAAAGAGAAATACTGAGATAAATCCAAACCATCCATTATTAAATGGTGCATTTTGAATACTCCAATTTTTTATTCCAAACTGAGGTTGGTGAATAATGGTCGCTATACCAAGTACTATAAATAAAATAATAACAGCAACTTTAACAAAAGATAACCAACATTCTATCTCACCATACATTTTTACAGAGAAGATATTAACGATAAATATAACAATAAAAAATAATAAAGAAAACCAAATTGGATTAATAGTTGGGAACCAAAATTCCACCACCAAAGAAGCTGCAGATATTTCAGCAGCAATGGTAATTGCCCAGTTAAACCAATAGTTATATCCCATGGCAAATCCAAATGATTTACCAACATATAAATTGGAATATTCACAAAGTGAACCTGATGTTGGTTTATAGGTGCTCATTTCCCCCAGACTAGTCATAAGAAAATACACAATAAACGCCATTAATATATAAGCGAGCAGCGCTCCACCAGGGCCACCTACAAATATTGCGTATCCACTGGTAAGAAATATACCAGTACCAATAGATCCACCTATCGCTATCATATTCACATGACGAGATTCTAACTGTTGCTTCAGGTTTGATGACATTTTTTGCATTTACCTTTTTTAGAAATTGTAAAGATGCTAAGTGGTGTTGTGGAATCTACATTCTAAGTGGCATAAGTACTGCCATAAAATCAAGCTGCTCGGGCACGGTTATCAATATGCTACGCTTTTCATCAAATAATGCAAATTGTAAAAATTCGGCCGTGCTATTGTTTAGTAAATCTCTTACATAGAGTAAGTTAAAAGTTATCTGTATGGAGATGTTATCATATACCACTTCAATTTCATCTTGAGATGTTTCATCATCTTCATTGGTGCATGATATAGATAATTTATTATTAAAAAATTGTGCGGTTAAGGTTTTTACCTTGTCAGAGCCAATAACAGATACTCGCTCTACAGCATGTAATAATTGCACTCGATTGATGATGCATATTTTGTCATTGGTAATTGGTATCACACGCTCATATGATGGATATCGACCATCAATAATTTTGGTAAGAAGTTGTCTGTTATCACATTCAAAATATACCTGATTGGGAAATATTTTTATTGTTACTAAATTTTCATTGTTATCAAGCAATCTAAAAAGTTCCAAGACACTCTTTTTTGGAAGAATGACATGTGCATGTGCAAATTTTTGTGGGCTTAAGTCCGCAGTGGTAAGACCCAATCTATGAGCATCTGTTGCTACTAATTTTAACTTATTGTCACTAGTCTCAAAAAGCATACCATTTAAAAAGACACGCCCATCTTTATCCGCCATAGCATATTGTATTTGCCATAACATTTGTTTTAATTTGATTTGAGGAATGTGAAATGTACAGATTTCAGATTCTGATACTTTGAGTAAGGGGTAGCTATCTGCTGGCAATGACTGAATGGTATATTTGATTGCACCAGATGTAATGAGTATTTTATTATTTTGTTTGGTGAGTGCGATTTGTGTACCATCTGGAATTACTCGCAATATCTCTTGGAGTTTTTTTTGTGGTAGTGTAATTATAAAGTCTTCGCCCTCAAAGTTTTGCGTTATAGTAATGCATGCTTGTATTTCTAAATCATTCGCAATAATAGTTAGTTGATCGCCATGTTTTTTGATATACACATTGGACAAAATCGGCATAGTATGTTTCTTTTCAATAAAACCACCAACCATAGTAAGTGGTTTTAATAACACATCACGATCAAGAGATAATAGCAACATTATATATTGTTCCTTCTATAGACTGATTTATTAGTAAGCACATAAGGGATAATTTTATCTTTAACTATCTTTAACGACATATAAAGCTTAAAGGTAAAGCGTCATGAGCTTAACATTTGTAATAATAGATTATACTCTTTCTCAAATTTGACATCATTTTTTCTAAGCAAAGATACAGTTTTCTGTGCATGTAACACAGTGGTATGATCGCGTCCACCAAATGCAGTGCCAATAGTGGGTAGACTATATTGAGTTAAATCTTTTGATAGAGACATTCCAATTTGTCTTGGTTTTACAATTATTTGAGTTCTTTTGGCGGACAATAAATCTGAGAGTTTAATTTTATAGAAATCACAGATTGTTTTTTGAATATCATCAATTGATATATTGCGATTTTCAATTGCTAAGATATCTACTAAGGCCTCTTTTGCTATACCAAGACTAATTCCTTTCCCAGAAAAATGTGCTTGATAAACTACTTTATTAAGAGCACCCTCTAGTTCTCGTACATTTGATTTTATATTTTGTGCAATAAAAAATGCCACTTCATTGTCTAGGTTGATTTTCATCTGTTCAGCTTTACATTTAATAATCGCTACTCGCATTTCCAATTCTGGTGGTTGAATTTCAACCGTAAGACCAGATGCAAAACGAGATATCAGTCTTTCATTAAGATTGTTAATATTTTTCGGATATGTGTCACAAGTCATAATAACTTGTTTATTTTTATCTACTAAGGTATTGAAAGTATAGAAAAACTCTTCTTGAGTTTTTGTTTTATCTCCAGCGATAAATTGTATATCATCCATAAGAAGCAAATCAAGACCGTTATAATATTTTTTAAGTTCATCAAATCCTTGTCGCATAGAAGCTTTTACCACATCTTGTATATAATCATTAGCATGCAAATAGCGAATTTTAGCTTTGGGATTTTTCTTGGATATTTCATTGCCTATTGCTTGCATTAAATGGGTTTTACCAAGACCAACACCACCATATATAAATAATGGATTATGATTTTTATTTCCCGGTTGTTGTGTTACATGTAAACCAATTGCATATGCAAGTTGATTGGAATTGCCCTTTACCAGACTATCAAAAGTGTAGATTTTGTTTAATTTGGTTGCATGATGTAAACTCTCAATTATTTCTTTATTTAGTGAGCCATTTTTCACTGGTGCATGAGTGATGGATGATTTCACTTTAGATGCTTCCACTACATTTTTAGTATCCGCGTGCTCATCTGTTTTTGTGGTGGTAAGTTTTAGTTGTGGATTGTTATTAACTAATAACTCACAAGCAATATCTCCAGTTAGCGATTCTAATGTTTGTCTAATTTTATCCCAATATTTATTTTTTATGTAATCATGCACTAAGCGATTACTGACTATAACTTGAATTTTTTCATGTTCAAATTTTACCTTTAAATTAACAAGCCAAGTATCGCAAACCTTTTCAGTTAATTGTTCTCTAAGTAAACTTAAGCATTGTTGCCATATAACAGATATTTCCACAGCATATTCCTTTTGAATGGATTTTAAAAAGGTAGGGGGTATTTTACCAAAATTTCCACAAGTACGGAATAAAAATCTTACTTATATTACATTTAAAATTTAATTTACATAAATACCATGTTAAAATTATGGTAATATTTTAGTATGTATTTACCTGCACAACATAAATTACAAGACTTTTACGTGGAGCGTAATAAAAAATTATGATATCTAGAAAAAATCAATTACGGATGATAAAGAAATATCAAAATAGGCGACTATACGATATTAGCACTAGTACATATGTTGTATTGGATGATATTAAAAAAATTATCATTTCTGGTGAAGAAATAAAAGTTATTGATGCAAAAACTGAAGAAGATATCACTCGAAGCGTCTTATTGCATATTTTACTTGAAGAAGAAATGAATGGTGTGCCAATTTTTTCTAATGTATTTTTGTTTCAGATAATTAAATTTTACGGCAAAACATTTCAACCAACAGTAAGTCCATTTTTAGAGCAAGGGGTGGATTTATTTAGCAAAACTCAGAAAAGGTTTTATGAAAAAATACGCGATTTATATGGAAAAGAAAAATTATCTTCTGGGGTGGAGTTATGGAGAGAGTTTATGCGTGAACAAGGGCAAGATATTGAAGATGTATTACAAGATAAACTTCAAAATAGCACCGATGCATTTTTAAAGATGCAAGATCAAACAGGAGCTAACACTAGGTCAGCATTTGACTACGTACAGTTTTCATTTGCAAATGATAAAGATAAATAATAAAAAGAAGTACTTCATGAATAACGATAACAAAATAAATAATAAAATTGGTTTTTTATCCTTAGGATGCCCAAAAGCACTGGTAGACTCTGAAAATATTCTGACACAGTTAAAGTCTGAGGGATATATAATTGTAGACAAATATACGGACGCGGATATTGTAGTTATTAATACCTGCGGATTCATAGAAAGTGCCATTGAGGAGTCATTGGGTGCAATACATGAAGCACTGACTGAAAATGGTCGGGTGATTGTAACTGGTTGTTTGGGGGTTAAAACAGAGCTCATTAAATCAAAATACCCCAATGTATTGGGTATTACAGGGCCACACGCAACTTATGAAGTCATGAGTTTAATTCACAAACACCTTCCAAAACCGCATGATCCATACACAGATTTAGTTCCACCACAAGGAATAAAGCTTACCCCAAAGCACTATGCATATTTAAAAATTTCTGAAGGTTGTAATAACTCGTGTACTTTTTGTATTATTCCAGATATGCGTGGCAAACTAGTCTCATATCCCATTCATGAGGTTTTAGAACAGGCTGTTAAACTGCGTGATGCTGGATATAAAGAGTTATTGATAGTCTCTCAAGATACAGCAGCATATGGGGCGGATGTTAAATATCGTACCGGATTTTTTAATGGCAAACCAGTTAAAACTAAAATATATGATTTATGTGAAGAGCTGGGCGCGCTTGGTATCTGGGTACGACTTCATTATGTATACCCATATCCACACATAGATGACCTTATACCGCTCATGCGAGATGGGAAAATTTTACCTTATTTAGATATCCCATTTCAACATGCAAGTCCAAATGTATTAAAAGCCATGAAACGCCCTGCGAATGTTACAAATATCATCCAGCGGATTCAATCATGGCGTGAAATATGTCCAGATCTACACATCAGGAGCACTTTTATTGTGGGATTTCCTGGTGAAACTGAGGAGGATTTTGAATTACTGCTAGATTTCTTGCGCAGTGTAAAACTTGATAATGTTGGATGTTTTAAGTACTCACAAGTTGACGGGGCAAAAGCAAATAATATTGCCAATAAAGTACCAGAAGATATAAAAGAAATAAGGTACAACAAATTCATGCAGTGTCAACAAGAAATTAACCGTGAAAGATTGAAAAATAAAATTGGTACGATATGTGAGGTTATTGTTGATGACATTACAAGAAAATATTTAATCGGACGCACCAAATTTGATGCTCCCGATATAGACGGGCTTACTTATATAAAAAATAATGGAAAATATGAAAATATAATGGTGGGCTCTATAGTAAAAGTAGAAATCACTGACAATGGTGACTATGATTTATACGGGAAAATTATTAATGACTAAAGCTGTATATGCGGGTAGCTTTGATCCAGTTACCAACGGTCATTTATGGATCATAAAAGAAGCCTCATTGTTATTTGAGGAGGTGATAGTGGCAATTGGAGATAACTCAGAGAAGAAATGTTCATTTTCTTTGGATGATAGACTGTCCTTTTTAAAAGATGCAACCTCATCAATTCCAAATATCACAATCACATCTTTTAAAAACGAGTTTTTAGTACACTACGCAACCAAGCAAACTGCTAAATATATTATTCGTGGAATTAGAAACTCCGCTGACTACGAATATGAAAAAAGTATGCGTTATATAAATAATGATTTAAACTCCAACATTTCAACTATTTTTCTTATTCCACCCAGAGATTACGCAGAGCTATCTTCAAGCATGATAAAAGGATTGGTTGGTGCGGATGGCTGGGAGGCAATTGTCAATAAATATGTACCATATACGGTGTTAACCAAATTAATAAAGCAATATAATGCACGACGCCTTAATCACCAATAACATCATTAGAAATATTAAGCACCTCTTAGATGATATTATCACCAGTAAATATCCCATTGATAAGAAACTTTCATATTTCTTTAAAAATAATAAAAAACTTAACCAAGAGCTAAGATATATTATTGTAGAGACAGTATATAATTTCCTAAGATATTTTTTTACATTGCAAAAATATGCAAAAGATGACAATCTCTTTACCATGATTGGTATATTATGGGTGTATATTTTAAAATTAGACGATCACAAATATAAATTTTTATATTTAAAGGTCATTGATTTTGAATATATTAAATCAATTGCAGAAAATTTTCATGTTGATATACTTGAATTACCGGAGTGGTCAATTGATATTTTAAAAAAACAGTATTCCATAGATGAAATAAAAAAAATTGATAACTCCATGAGGAGCGAAGCGAGCATAAATTTACGTATAAATACAATGAAAGCAAATATAAAAGAAGTGGCAGGCATTTTAAAACAAGATAACATTATCGCAGAACCCACTTCATATTCTGCATTTGGACTTACAATACAACACAAAATATCCTTAATGGGACATAAATTATTTAAAAATGGTGTCATTGAAGTGCAAGATCAGTCAAGTCAAATAGCGTGCATGATATTAGCCCCAAGAAGAGGGGATATGGTGGTTGACTTTTGTGCGGGTGCAGGTGGTAAAGCGCTAACACTCGGGATGCTCATGAAAAACACTGGTAGAATTTATGCATTTGATATCAATCAAAAACGATTAGATAATCTCATCCCAAGGCTTGGACGCTCTGGGCTATCAAATATCCACCCTCAGGTAATCACATCAGAGTCCGATACAAAAATAAAAAAGTTATATAATAAAATTGATAAAGTATTTGTAGATGCCCCTTGTTCTGGTTTTGGTACATTAAGGCGCAGTCCTGAGTTAAAATTAAAACATACTTTATCTTCCATTAAAGAATTCAACCAAAAACAACTCTCAATACTCACAGAAGCGAGCAAATTATTAAAAATTGGCGGGAGGTTGGTGTACGCCACGTGTAGCATATTAACAGATGAGAATGAGGAAATTGTAGAACAATTCCTTACAAATCATCCAAATTTTCAATTAACCACGATAGATAATACCATATTAAACTTACCTAATTTCAAACAAAACAAAGGTTACATGACGCTATTGCCACACATACACAATACCGATGGATTTTTTGCGGCATTAATTACACGCGTTGCTTAATATAACTTGACAATGGGCGGAAGCTTGAAAATGGAGCGCGAGCATCGAGTAACTCAATAACAATATCTACATAAGGTAGCAGTTCTTTAATTGCTTCTTTAGCGGCATTCATATACCCATGAAACCACTGACTAGACATGGCATGCTTTCTTTGGAATAAAATTCACATACCAGTAGTGTACATTAGACTTCTTGCATAACCTCATAAAATGCTAATTCGACATAAGAAATCAATAAATGTTGTCATTCCCTAAGTCGTCGGGAGTCCAGTTTTACAACACCCAACATTCATTTTAAACCGTAACTTTTCCAATACGTAATATGAAACCTAAAAATCTGGTAAATTACTATAAAAACCTCAAAAATATAGAATCAATATTTATCTTTAAACATCTTTATTACCAATAAGAT
>CANISK010000022.1 GCA_947470205.1 Neisseriaceae bacterium
TGCCTTAAGTGCAGGGGATTGGAGTCAAGAGGATAAGGGGTATGCATATACCCCTGTCCTTTTGAATAGGATGTGGAGTGTTGCTGTGTGAGATACAAAGCGGCTACAATTTGGTTTTTATTGAAGTTTTCATATTTCATAATTAAGATTACTTAAATATTAAGTATGAAATATGAATTAATTGAAATAATTATCCACTTAAATTTAATGTGAGTTAAAATTCCAATTGATGTACTTACATATATAGTAAATATGATTTAAAGGTAATTTATTGAAAGATTCTATAAGCGATAACAGTTATATTCAACCAATATGCGATAAAGTTTATACCAACCACTTATATGCTTATGCTGATGAGACTGCATATATAGCACAAACCTCGGAAGAGTATAATCTTATTGGATACGGAATATTCATAACCCCACAAAAAGAAATTACCTGGTTACCCAACAGTAATAGCAGAAAATGTAATGGTATACATGACTATGGAAAATATCTAAAATGCGATTTAAACAATAATTTTCATGCAACTGATGACTGTTTTGATGTTAGAATACAAATAATAGACGCTATTAATAGCAATGCATGTGGTATATTTTTATTCCATTACGTAAAAACAAAAGAAAACGTCACAGATCAAATAAAAAAGAGACTCTGGGATCGATTATTGACGGTTTTATATATAGAGCAAGCACAACCAGAAACTAGCTTTTATATTGAGAATCGCAATGACCTAACTCAGCAAGTTATTAATAGAATCATCTTAACAATAAAAGATGCCATATTATATACCCATCCCAACAAAGAACCAAAACCTTTTATTTGCAAGCCATTCTATAAAATTGAAGTAATTGAAACGGACAAGACCTCTCCTGGAATTACCATAGTTGACTACCTTACATGGACTTGTCAACGAAAAATAAGAAACACCGAAAAGAATCCATCTTTTGATAAATTTTCTTGGACTGATATTATTACTACAGATTCTGAATCTTTAACTTCATCGGATTTCAAAAGTGGTTGCCTGCAGCGTTATCTTGGCAACTATGGTAATAACCGCCATCGTAGTATACTTAACTATCCATTTATGCAAAGTAGTATAAACATTAATGACTATCACCAATGTAATCTACTAATGTGCTACCTTAAAATAAAACATATAGTGGAAAGCATTATTACTCAAAAACCGACCTCATTACAACATTTAAATAGTGAATATGAGGAATATTTAGAGAATAAACGGGTTAAAAATTATACCAATATGATAAAGCAAAACTGCAAAATTTTTTTATGGACATGCGATACTTTACCAATATGGCAGGATTTTGCTATTACTGATATACCTAAATGGAAAGATTTTCTACAATTAAAGTATGTTGCACTATATATATGCAAGTTAGATCATATTGAGTTAATTTATTTATGTAGATGGTTAATGGAATCTGGAAGCTATAACAGATAATGATTAAATACCCATTGTCTATTTTATGTTACTGTTAAACATCATAATTAGTGCAAAAATTTTTGAGATGTCCTATTTTTACACGTATCGGGGCATGACCCGTATTTACCTCGAATATGAAGCAACACCCATTATTGTAAATATCTATTTTCTAAAATTGTAGACTCTATAACTTCTCTCAAAAAGGCTGACACGGTGCGATTTTCTTGTTTCGCTCTTTTTCTTTTTCTGACAATCTCATCTATTTTATCAAATAATTCACCACTTAAGCTAATGGTAATTCGTTCTACTCTTTCATTTAAGCCATATGGTTTATCTGCCATGTTATTAATAAATTTTTCTGGCGATTTTTCTTCTGAATTTCTTAGTTTAATACCCATTTTGGAATTCCTTTTTACAATTTATTATTTAAGTTTTCATATTTCATAATTAAGATTGCTTAAATATTAATTATGAAAGAATATTTTTTATTTCATTGTAAAGCATGCTAACCTCATTGATAGCATCATCGTTTCCTAATTCTAATACTGACTTACCCTCGCTTATAGCATCTTTATATATTTTTCTAAAATAATTTACAGAATTGAGGAGTTTGAAGACCTCGAATTGATTTATATACTCTTTAAAATCTTTTCTTTCTTTATCTTTAACCTTTAGGTTTGTTGATGCCATAGTTTGATAAATGTATGTTTTTAATTTAGGGTTAAAATCACCAGCTTGAACTACTTGCTCCTTTAATTCACCCAAAGTGTCTAAATCTGGTTGACTGCATTGTAATGGGCAAATTAATAAATCACTTGAGAGCATAGAGCTTAACATTTCTCTACTATTTCTACCGGCTACATCAACCAGCACTACATCATATTTATCCCTTAATTGATTTAACGATGATTGTACATTATCATATTTTTGCAGGATTTGGATATATGGTGCAACTTTATAGTGCTCTCTATCGCCACCCCATCGCGAAGCAGTAGATTGTCTATCTGCATCTAATATTAAAACTTCTTTTTTATCTTTTGCAAATGCAATTGCTAAATTTGTTACAGTGGTAGACTTACCACACCCGCCTTTATTAGAGCCTATTAAAATTATCATAAGCAACCTTTCATAAATATTAATTATTATATCATAAATATTAATTATGTATTCATAATTAATAAATAATATTTATGCAGTATGTTTTATGAATTATGATTTCATAAATAATTGCACAATTCGTGATGTCTACACCGTTACCTCAATACCCACCATTCCTCACCCCAATCCTCACAGGCTTCATCCTACTTGCCTTCCTATATAGAAACCCTTCGCCTGTACTCAAGTTCTTCAACTGTTCAGGATGCACATTAAATGCCTTTATCGATTTAGAACTCCCCATGCCTGTTGCACCTCCAACCGATACGTCAATCTGTGTTGTCACCTCAAATACATCCCTAGTGTTATACACCTTACTCATTATCTCGGCATCTTGTTCATTGTTAATCGCTAAACATAAATAAGTATTACAACAACTTTTTAATTCCTCAGCAACACGTTTTGTCTCTTCGGATTTTAGGCTAACCGATACTATAGACTGTGTACCAATGATTGCACACATACCTTTTGACCTCATGAGGCTTATCGTATCAGATAGATTACTACTTGCATAACTTGCAAACTCATCAAATACACAATAGGAGTACTTCGGTGTGCTTAGTTCTGAGAAGCTAGAATTAATGTCATTAATAATTAGCTTAGCCATTTTCTCAGTATCGCTTTTGTATGAGGAGCTATCTAATAAGAATAACACCATCTCATTGTTTTCAATTGCACTACGTAGACTAATGACATTATCTTGGTTTTGTGTTTTAAATAACTGTCCATAGCTAGATTCTACAAATAGCCCCAACATGATGGCTACGTCTTTAACTAATGCTTTATCTATCTGCTCTAACTTATGAGCTAACTTATCATCGTTATACTTATGTGCTGCCTCTATAACGATATCTATATTAGATAGCATAGTATACAAAAAATCTAAATCAATTGTCTTATTCATCTTAAATAGTACTTGAGCTACTGAATTAATTAAGTCTTCCTCCATTAGTGCAAAATGTTGTTGTCCCTTACCCCTTACTTCTGCAAATAATGATAGTATCCTGTTTTTCCATTCCGTAAATGTTCCTGATGCAAATGGATTATATGCAGATACATGATGCTGATATTTTGATGGAATTGCCTCAGGTCGTAGAGTAAACACCCTAAACTTTCTGTTATAGTGCTGTGCAATTTTAGATAAACGCTCTACTAGGTCAGTTTGACCTTTGCCATCCAAAAAGATTAATGGATAGTTTTTGTTGGCACAATGTACCACCATATTTAAAATAGCCACTGTTTTACCTGCTCCTGTTGTGCCTATGATAAACATATGCTGATTAAGTTCTTTATCGCTCAATCCTATTTGTTTGCCGTTATCTAAGTTAGTACCTATAATAAAATCACTCTTGTTGTATTTTTGATGAGATGGTCTATTGAGGTTCTGCTCTTTGATTTTACTGTATGTATTTTTTGAGCAAGAAAGCTCAAATGTTAGCTTAATGATAATATAGGGCAATAACCAGATGCTAGCTGATTCTACAAATAAACTAATAGTGTTTTTAAGTTGTAACTTAATAAAGTCTATTACTCCAAGATGCAATAAATAAGTAATCATGATATTCGGTAGAACAAATATCATATTTGAATATGATGATATGGTTGTAGCTATTATAATGATACAGCATATAAGTAGCATAATGATTTTAGATTGTCTCTTTGAGTACAATAAACAACACTCAACGATCATAAGTGCAATTAAACCAAGATAGCTAATCCATAATAGACAACCACATAGTATTACAAACAATATCAAGTGTATGTTTAGATTAATATTAAATAACTCATCAGGATCTATTTGTATACCCATTAAGTCTCTATCAATGATATTAGTTCGCCTAAATTCCACATTAATTACATACAGTAACACCCCAACAGCAAAACTAAAAATAATGTGTTTGATGTGTAATAATTTAGGTATGTTATATGCTATATAAGTTAGGTATGTATCTATGTGTGATATATCAGTATCTGGCTTATTGAGTACATAGTAGTTAGTATCTAGCTTTATAAAAAAACTCAGTACAAATGACAGATAAAACACCACAGCTAAAAAATGAAATCTAGATAATCCCATTTGATATATAGCTCTTCTATAAAACCAGAGGGTTTTATAGAAGATATAACCACCAATTGATGTTATGATACCAACTTGCCAATTATAGTAAATAAAACTTGCGCATAATATGATAGATAGAGAGTTATTCCAATAATAAATCGCATACTCAATCTTGTTTAAATCTTTTACTTCTTTCATGGTAATTTACCTCACTTTTACTCTACTTGTTAACTGAAATTCACACTAAAAAACCAATCATAAATTGATAGCCTCAATTAATTGAATAACTATCAAGCCAGTTTAAAATTGGTGCAAATTTTTGTATTATCTTTTAGTTCGTATTTATATAACAACAATTAATTAAAGACCAAGTCTTGCTCTTAGCTGTTGTTTCTCATTAAATTGGCTTGTTATTATGTTATTGTTAATCATTTCATTATGGGGTTTTTGGTTCATAAATTCTTTTGAATTTATGATGTCATCTTCATTGATTATTTTAAATTTAAATTTACTATCTAGGGTGTTATTATTTGTCATGACGGATGCAATTTTATCGGTTGTATAATAGATAACTTCTTTATAATCACTAAACTTATATTGCCTCATGATTGTTGCAATTCTTGATGCATTTTTAAGACTAATTTCAACCTCAATTGCGGTTGTATCATTTAAGACTAAGTCAGGGATTTTTATCCTTCTATCTTTGCTTAAATTAACCTGATATTTAAGTTCAAATTCAGTTACAATGCTCTGCGGATTTTGTTTTAAATATTTAATGAGTAGTCTGGCTACCATATCATCATGTTTAGCATTTTGTAACACGAATTTAGGTTCATTTATTGCATCATTAAAATCAGCACCCAATTTAGAAAAGCACCAGTAGTTAGGCAGTCCTGCTATAAATCTTTTTTTGATGATATAGCCATGTTTTTGTAGTCTAAATCCTATACCACGTATAATAGTATTTACTTTATTGTCTGCATAATCTAAACCTAAAAAATATGCAATATTATCCTGTCTTATCCATCCTAGTTTTTTGATTAATTCAAATATTTTTATATCTCTATCCGTTAGCTCCATACTTCCTCTTCTCATCTCTACTACCTTTCTTTTTTTTAAATATAATTAATTATTATTTTGTTGTAATTTATGTTCGTGTTGAGTGTTTCAATCATCTCACTCACTGGCTCCAGACCCCTTCATCGTTAAAAACGAAGTTTAGAGGGAGGGGTCTGGAGCCAGTGAGTGAGTTTTGATGATTTACACTCAACACACACCATCGCAAAAACTATTTATTATCAGTATGTTATCAGTGGTTAGCATTTTTAATGAAGTATCATGCCACCAACAACCCACCAACAGACTGTTGGGGCTTTGTTGGTGTCTTGTTAGGGCATTTGTTGGTGTCTTGTTGGTGTCTAAACTGATAATTGATTTTGTAGTTTTTATTTTTTTCACTGATATTTTTCTTATAATTTTTGGGTTATTTTTTTATCATTTATTAGTGCTTTTTAGTGATATTTTATATATTTGTTATATTTTCTTTATTAGTTTATTTGTGCATTGTTTATGCTTCAATATCAATGATATTCATATAATATCAAAAATTTCTGGGGTTTGGGCATAGCCCTCTTAAATTACTAGCATATTTGGTGCATTTCTTATATGCTTTGGGTTGGTTTGCATGTGTTGTTTATTGTTAGGTTTTTGATTTATTGTTTGGTTTTTTATAACTAAATGTTGATTAGTTTTTATGTCGTTTGTAGTATTATTTTGATTTAGATTTTGATTGACTTGTGATGATTTTTTATTTAAAATTTGCTTGTTTTTTGGTGTAATTTGTGTGTAGTCTTTATCTAAAATGTTATGATTTTTTAATGCAATTGTTGTGTTGTTTTTGATTAAATTTGTGTTATTTTTAGGTGTGGTTTGTATGAGATTTGTCTCTGATAATTGATTAGATTTTGTGATAATTTGTGGGGTGTTTTTATTGATTTTTTGTGATAAATTTATGTAGTTTTTTTCTTTATTTTTAAATAAAATTTGATTCACTTCTTGTGTGTATTTTTGATTGGTATTTGATATCTCTTGATTGTTGTTTATTAATGAATTTGAGTTATGTTTTAATTTAGTATTTGGTATATTTTGGGGGTTATTTAGTGTGGTGTTTTGATAGTCTTTTGATATGATAGTTGGTGTGTTTTTATTATTATTTTGTACTGTATCTTGGTTATATTGCGATAATGTATTGTTAGTTATTTGTGTGGTGGTTTGTTGTTGTTTGGTTGAGGTATTAAGTAGTAGAGCGGGGTATGTTTGTTTGATTCTGTTATAGATTTTTGTTGCATATCTTAAGTTAATATCATGCCCGTTATATCTTTGAATTGCAGTCCAGTTTAGTCCATAAAGTTTAATGTTATTTGCAAGAACCCATGCACCCATATAGATATTTTGGCATGGATTATAGAGCATTTGTTCATTGATATTTAGAGTAGATAGTTTAGGCAACCACGATGAGTTAATTTGCATTAATCCGATATCAAAAGTGCCATTATTATTTTTATTATATGCATTAGGATTGTAATGACTTTCAACATAAGCTATAGCCTTTAGTATCTCTTTTGGTACTTGATAATACCTCTGTGCAGTAATAAAACATGCATCATATTTGTCGTTATCAACAATAGTATCTGCATGTGATAAATGAGCTAGAAATAAGCTTATAATGATGATTAATTTATTGACTTTCAATTTGGCATACTTTGATATCAAGGATTGATTTTTAATTAAAAGCAGTATGCTTTTATGTTTGATTTGGTATATTAATTGACGTGGATGTTCGGTTATTTTGCATATCAAGTGTAGTTGTCTGATTGATGGTATTGGCGTTGGTTTTATTATTGATTTTTTGAAGTTCAGCAATTAACTTATGAGCAAATTTATTAAAATTTAACTTATTGGCTTTATTGTTTTTATTAAAAATGGATAATTCTCGCTCAAAATCATCAACTAAAGATTTGCTAACTGGAAGTTTTATTATACCTAATAATTGAGGTTGTTCTATTGTAATTAGTGACACAGTTTCTTTCTCCATAAATGTTATTGTTTTCATGAGGTTACCAAGTAAAATGGTGTGTAAATATACACTAATGTGTAATAATACATAACATGGACAGTGATTCATATGTTGATAAAAACTGTCCAAGTTAAATCACATTTGCTGTCCAAGTTAAATATTAATGATTGTCCATCAAAAATATGAATGGGTGTCCAAATTACATTATTACACAATAAATCAATCTATCAATCGTTAATAAAGGGCTCATTGCCGCCCTCTTGCCATACTTCGTGTGTCAATTCACCGCTAGAATTTGTACCAAAGTAATGTATGAGCTATGCTATAATATCTCTGTCGCTCTGTAGGAATACAACGACAACCGAAGTAAGCCCCAGTAAAATGGGGTTTCTTTTTTTACATCAAATTTGACCATAAAAACCTCGCATTTGTGCAACCCCAATCCAGATTAATTTTCCGTTTCATATTTTTTAGTCAATAAATAAAAACCAAAAAGTCATAAATAATGATTTTTTATTGTTAATAAAATTATTGTAAGACACCACGCTAAAAAACACCTCACCCATGAGGTAGTAAGCCACATTTTTAATGTATCTTATACCATTCATAAGCACATATACCATTCAATCCATATAGCCCCTTATTTCGCCATTAAACCGCATATGGTAAATTTGACCCATTTTTCTTGTTGGATTCATTGAAAATAGAATGCTTTTCCAATATAATCAGCCTTACTAATTATGTTGGCCATACCAATCACACCAAAATATCTACTATCAAATGAATTATCACCATCACCCATCACAAAATATTCATCCTGAACCAATCTATGAGTATAACCAATTGGTAATGGATTTAACGCCACACCTCTTATGGATTGATATGCTTTTGAATGCTTGAGTAAATGACCATTAATTAGCATTCCAAAACTATTAACACTCACTACATCACCAGAGACTGCAATAATACGTTTTAGAAGTGTATTTGTATTTGTATGATAGCCTAATCTTTTTATTGTATGCATGTTAGTCTCTGGTAGTTTGATGGTATATAGACCACCTACCTTAATATCTTTTATCTCTATATCATGATATGGATTTACAACATACCAACCTATTGGCTCTGATGCTGTATTATTATAAACAACCCATCTAGATAGTGATAACCATAAACATAATCCAATCAATAAACAACAAGATATAATAAAATGTAACCTATAATTACATTTGTTTGGTATGTTAGTTACTGGTGTATTGGCTACTGCTATGTTATCTATGGGCATTTTACCTACTTGCATTTGAGGTGTTATCATCATAAGTTTATTTACAATTGCATCATATATTGAGGTAAATTACAGTATTCTAGCCATTTTTTAGCGAAACACTCAGGGTGATGCTGTTTTATCTCTTTTGCCTTCACTAAGTCTTCCATCTTAGAATTACAAAAAAATGCTTTACTTACAATGAAGTTATCCATATCTAAATTAAATAATTTGCAACCATCTGGGTTCATGAAGTAATACTGGCGTTTTACTTGAGCATGACTTAAGATATCTAGCTGTCTATTAGTTAATCCAAATTCTAAATATGCATCTCTTACTTGATTATCTTTATCTAATTTAACATTTGGGGTTAAAATTGTTGTTAGGCATTGTTGTAATAATGTATCTTTGATGTTACTTTTAGCCACTTGCGTGACACTTAGAGTAGCAAGCACTATATTTACATTTAATTTACGCATTGTATCTAGCCATTTGGCTAATTCTTTACTAAACGTTGGGTTATTAAATACCATCCATGCCTCTTCTATGATGATGGTAGTTGGTCTACCATCTAACTGCAACATAATCTTATAAAATAGATACTTTAAAACTGGTATGATCGTAGTATCACCCTTATCCATAACCTCAGACATCTCAAACACATTAAATCTGTTTAGTGTTATTCTATCTATATGGGCACTAAATACTTTTGCTTTTAATGTATCTTCACCTTGATACATTTTTAATACTTCAGATACTTCCAAGTTGATACCACTTATATGCATATATAGGGCATGTACGGTTCTTAATTCAATTGGTAGCTGTTTTAATGAAGAGACCCCATCATGTATTGCATTGGTATGTTCTGATTTTATTGTGAGGTTATTTAACTCACAAATAAGACTTATCCATTCAACCGCAAAATCAAACCCATTTGTTGTATCTACATTAGCAAATGGTTGAAATATGGTATCATCACGACCTATATCGTAGTATTCACCATCTATGCCGTATGTAAATGGCATCATTGAGTGCTTATAATCAAATACAAATACTTGTGAATTTTGATATCTCAATTGAGAGAATGCTAAAAACAACAGCAAGGTTGATTTACCGCTACCAGTTGAACCTAGCACTAAAGTATGACCTATATCTTGCCAATGTAGGCTACCTTTAAATATTTCATGATTGGGAGTATCCACATAGAATAGGGGAGGTGAATTCTCTGGATACATATTTGATGGATGAGTATTATATCCAGACCAACTGCTACTAATTGGCATAAATTCAACTAAGTTTTGGGTGGAGACTAAAAATCTACGTCTGTTTTTATATATCTCACCATCTAGGCTACCTAGATATGATTGCATAGCTCCCATAGTCTCTAATCTATTTTTAAACATAAGTTCATCAAATATATGTCTGACTTCTTTTACTCTATCTGATAATAAAGATTCATTATCGCTATATAGCACTACACAACAATTATATTTACCGTGATTGGTGCCATTAATAACACTATCTCTCTTAGCCTCCTCAGCTTCGTCAAATAAATCATAGGATGATCTATTGATATTAACTGACATACCACTCCTAGATGCAATTGATGCTGTTGGTGATAATAGATTTTGTTGGTGTAGGTCTGATAGGTGTTGAATGTTATTGCGAGATTCTATATTAGTTAAAAAGAAGAACCTTGTATGCCACCTAAACTCAAAATTCAGACTATTTAATCTCTCTAAAATTAATGGTTGACTTTCTTCTGGGAAGCCTTGGTCAATAGATATCACTCTAACATACATATCACCCACTTTAGGTTCAAATCCTGCTATAAAGTCTTCGGCTAGATAATGTTTTAATTCAGTGAATGCATTATTTGGTAATTGCAATTTAGACCATTTGCCACTTATTAGATAGTGCAGATAGCTTAATGTCTCATTACTATCCATTGGTGTTAAACGTATTGCTCTATCTATTAATCTGGTTGCTTGTTCTAGCCTTTGTATAAAATGCTCATAGTAAAAGCTATACGCATCATGTTTATTGTTTGTTTTATTGCTTTGACTAAATTTAGAGCCAAGTTTATTAAGTGCTTTATCTTGTGGTAAATATGTAAATGTAATTGCGGTTTTGGTTATAAATAAATCTTGTGAATTAGTGAAATAATATCGTCTATCTTTATCTATTAAGTCTAGTAATTCATGATTGAAATGGTTGTCTTTTTTGTCAATATAGTCACTTATTTTAAGACGGATGCTATTTACATGAATGACCCACCCTGTTTCAAATCCTGCAAATATTAAATTAAGATAACGCGTGATACCAAGCTTTTGATACATCTCGCTACTTTCTAAATCATGCCCATTAAAGTAGAATGACTTTTGATAAGAACCATCTAAGTTATATATTACCCCGTCCGCAATAAAATGACTATATAAAAGCATATCTGAGAATCCTAATTGATAGGTATCTTGATTCTTGTGGGGGTTGAATTCATCAATGTTTCGCATATATATTTTCAATCATTTAATTGTTTTTTCCAATAGCAAATTTAAGTAATGCAGTATAGTCTTTTTTGTCCGCTAATTTTAATGCATTAATATAATTAGTACGATTTTTACTTGCAATTGCAATATTATCATTAGAACCCCATTGAAATTGTTGACCTCCTAATGCCAATTTTAATTCATCACTAAAAATACGAGAGAATCTGCCATTGCCATTTGGAAATGGATGTATCCAAACAAGTTGATGATGCAATCTAATACAAATTTCATCAATAGGAAATATAGAATTTTCAATCCAATACGTAACATTATCTAAAGTATTTTTAATACTAGGTTGTATCTGTTCTGCTGCAGTAAAACCAATGTTAACAGCATATCGTCTTAACTGACCAGCCCATTTCCATGTTTTATCAAACATTTTCTTATGCAATTCAAAAATAAATCTCATAGTTAATATATCTTGATATTTATGATTCTTTTTTCGTACCCAAAGTAATGCATTAATAATATTTGCCTTTTCAAATTCATCCAAATCTTTTCTGGTAAATATATGCTTTGGTATCAAACCATCCATATCATCTGGAGTTAATTCTGTAGCACCATATGGTAAATGTTCATTAATTAATAATTGAGTCATTTATTTTTTATTCCAAAAATTACGAGCCCAAGATTGTAAATAAGATTGTTTTAATTTTTCTATATTCTCCTCTTGATATTGTTTCGATGTATTTTGTGCCTCTAAACTCATATGTTTTTCTGCGTATGAATCTATACTTCTTGCATTTTTGTATGCTTGTTTCTCTCTTAATTTTGACAGTGAATCATCTTTGGGTACTAAAAAATATACCAATTCACACTCTAAACCATCAGCAACCTTTCTTAAGGTGCTAAGCGTAATACTGTCATTAATTTCTCCTTTTTCTATCAGTGAAATTCTAGACTGTGCCAAACCAACTCTTTTACCTAAGGCACAAGCACTCATGTCTAAGGCTTTACGAATAAGGTTAATCCAACCTCGTTTGGGTTTAATAAAATCTTTGTGGTTTTTAAATTTAGCTATCATTTCATCTATTTGCTTCAATTGTAA
>CANISK010000023.1 GCA_947470205.1 Neisseriaceae bacterium
AAGACTTTTTTCACATTAGCAATTTGAATTGAATTACCTAAAAATAAATTTAAATTTGATTCTATGGTTTTCACATTCAAGTGTATTGGATTTAATGCGTAACGTTCATTGTCTAATAAATATTCTTGCACTTCATAATCCAACAGCTCAGAAGAATTTGGGATTGGAATATGTCTTGCGTTATCGACTAATGCATGAATAATACCTGCAGATATCGTTCCGGCATTTAATTCTAATTTAGCAGTTGAGTACAAATTGTAGACTTTTGATCCCGCAATATTTACAATCACACTGCCTACCGAACAATCAGCCTCTATTCTTGCTTCATTTAAAGCACAATTCACAATTTCACTTACAAACTCTAAATTACAAATCATGCCACCACTGATACTTAAAAAATCATTGCCGTTATCGTTGTTTGCAAAATGATAAGTACTAATGCCACGAATATTAATTCTCTTGTGGTTAATATCACCCACCATCGCCACCACCTTGGAACCACCAATATCCAAACTAAAAATCATCTCACTCATCTAATTTCCTTATTGTTTACTTATGGTAAAGGCATTTTGATAACACATATTAAAGGAGCTAACCCCAGACTCAAACTGCTCCACTTGTGTCCAATATTTATTTAATATTGATAATTGATTATCTATATTATTCCCGCACATCACAATAGACATGTTGTTCGTAAAAATAAATTTCATCAAACCCACATGAAATGTGAACGATTTTAAAGTTAATTGTTTTGCTTGCATAAATGACTTTAACTGTTCGTAAATTTTTAATGCATTCTTTAGTTGATTACTTGGAACATTAAATAATGGTAATTTACCACTTTTATCATAACCATTAAAAATAAGATCTTCACTAGATAATAATTTGCCATTACCTAAATTGATAATTGGTTGATATTGCACGATATCAATAATAATTTTATCTGGAAATTCACGCGTCACATAAACATTTCTTACCCAAGAAAGTGTCGAAAATTGTTGTTGTATCTTATCAATATTAAACGTAAAAAATGTACCAAAAAGTTTTTTAGAAATTAATTCATTAATTTGTTGTGCCGTCACATCAGAAGAATTGCTTTTCACAATAACATGATTAATTTTAAACCAACTATTTAATACATAAAACACGCATGCAATCATAATTATCATCACTGCAATCATACGTATTAAAAATGATATTCTATTTATTTGTTTTATATTTTCCAGCAATTTATTAATCCATTAATAATGATTAATGCAATCTAGCATCATTTAAAATAACAAGACATAAATCATCAAATGATTTATTGGCAGCTCTAAACGCATTTGGCACCAATGAGTGATTGGTCATGCCAGGAATAGTATTAATTTCCAAAAATGCTAATTCATATTTTTTAGTCATCATGCAATCAATACGTGCTACACCATCTGCGCCAATAGATTTATAACCAAGTAGCGCATATTCATTTATTTTGTCTATCACATCCTGCGGTAGAGATACAGGGCAAGTATATTTAGTTTCATCACTAAAATATTTATTATTATAATCATAAGAGTCGTTAGGTGCCTCAATCTTAACCATAGGATATACTGTATTGTTGTGTACAGTAATTGCATATTCCTCACCAATAATCAGCTCTTCAATCAATGCAAACTCTCCGTAATCAAAAGCATTTGCCAATGCCTTTGATAAATTTTCCATATCAAATACTTTTGACACGCCAATTGTTGAGCCCTCTGATGCAGGCTTTACAATCACCGGAAGTGCTAAATTTAATTCAAATGTATGATTAATGTATTCAATTCGTTTGACTGATTGCCAGCGTGGAGTTGGGATTCCATAGTAACTCCAAATAATCTTGGTTTTTATTTTATCCATAGCCAAAGCGCTTGCTCGTACATCAGATCCAGCATACGGAATTTTAAAACATGTCAGCAAACCCTGAATAACTCCGTCTTCACCAATTTTGCCATGTAGCATAATAATTGCACAGTCGCATATATCAGGTAAAGTACGAAGATCATCTTCACTGGGGTCAAATTTAAATGCATTCACACCAGATTTAATTAAAGAATTTAAAACTGCATTACCACTAAGCAGGGAAATTTCACGCTCTGACGATGCTCCGCCCATAATCACAGCAACTTTTTTGTATTTATTTATCAAATCATCCGTATTAATCATTCTTCACACCTTCAATTAACATTTGTGGCAATTTACCAATACTACCGGCTCCCATGGTTAGCACCAAATCACCATCTTTTACAATTCCATACACCATATCGCGTGCACACTCAAGGTCATTGGCAAAAAATACATTTACACCTTTATTGTGCAAGGACTTTACCAAAAAACGTCCATCTATCATTGGAATGGGTTCTTCTCCTGCACCGTATATTTCAGTTATTATCAGGATATCGGCATTAGGTAATACATTCATGAAATCATCAAATAAATCACGAGTTCTGGTGTATCGATGGGGTTGAAAAATTAAAACTAAGCGTTTATTTAGATATGCATTTTTTAATGCAGACAATGTGGCTTTAATTTCATTTGGATGATGACCGTAGTCATCAATAAGTGGGATTGCTTTGTTATTAATTATTAAATCAGGGTAATGTTGACATCGTCTACCCACCCCATGAAATATAGAAAGCCCTTTTAATATTCCATCTATATTACATTCGCACTCTAATGAGACCGCTATTACAGCAAGAGCATTTAATACATTATGCTCACCCACCAAATTTAAATCAACATTAATAATTTTATTATTTTTTTTAATATGTACATCAAAACTCATGCGATTGCCATTTGCCTTGACGTTGGATGCATAAATGTCACTTTCAGCGCTTAATCCGTATGTAATTATTTTACGATTTACAGATGGAATAATTTCTCGCACTCGTATATCTTCATTGCACAATATTGCAATCCCATAAAAAGGAAGACGATGCAAAAAATCCACAAAAGTTTTTTTTAATTCATTTTCATCATAATTATAAGTTGCCATATGATCTAAATCTATATTGGTAACAACGGCAACTAAAGGGCTAAGATATAAAAATGAAGCATCCGATTCATCAGCTTCAGCAATTAAATATTCACCCTTACCAAGCTGTGCATTTGCTCCACTAACCGCCAATTTACCACCAATAAGATATGTGGGATCCAACCCACAAGCAGTAAAAACCTCTGCACACAAACTTGTGGTGGTAGTTTTCCCATGAGTTCCAGCAATTGCAATGCCATATTTAAAACGCATCAATTCAGCAAGCATTTGAGCTCTTGGAACCAACATGATACCATGTTTTTTTGCTTCAATAATCTCCACATTACTTTCATCAATTGCAGTGGAGGTAACCACCGCATCAACATTTTTTATATTATTTGCATGATGTCCAATATAAATGTTTATACCTAGTTTATGCAATCTATCTGTGTTGTAATTGTTTGAAATATCGGAACCAGAAATGGCATACTCCAAATGGTGCAAGACTTCGGCAATGCCAGACATTCCAACACCACCAATTCCAATAAAATGTATTTTTTTTATTTTATGTTTCACAAAATAATATTCCTTTAATTTTGAGCATTCTCTAGCATATCATAACCTTTCGGTAAAACAAATTGAAATGAATTTTTATTGAATGCTGTACCAATTTTGAGGTGGGTAAATTTTATTTGGCTTTTGCCACCAAAACTATCAACAAATTTCATCTGGGTTAGTTGGTGCGATGTCTTAGCAAATCCAATATAAATACTTTGAAAACCATTATTATTGTTTTCTCTAGGGGTTAACACTGCCCATTCTATTTCATCATCATTCATATTTTTAATGTAATAATAATTTTTAATATTATTATCTCCCGCCAATATCATTGCTGGAGATTTATCAAATACATTTTTAATTTTTTTCCATGTCACCTGCTCTAGTTCTTTATCAATAATATACACTTTCTTTCCATCGTTGATAATCCTCTGCCCCATATTACCATCTAAATCATTGTAAGCCCATTCAAATCTGTTAGGGCGAGATATTTTCATGGTGCCTGTTAAAATCTGATTATTTTTCTTTCTATATACAGTCTGAGTAAAATCTGCAGAAATATTTTTATTAGAGCTTACTAAAAATAACTCTAACGAAGAAACACCATCGGCAAATACATAATTAAAAATCATTAATAATAAAAACTTATACATGCATGATTGCTTTCTATAATTATTCCTAATCAATATACTCTAAATTTTAAAGAAGATAAGTTTCAAATTTGGATTCGCGTGTTAAAAGCTGATTAATAACATGTTCAATAGGGCAATTATTGTAAAGCACATCGTATACGGCAGTTGTGATGGGCATTTCTAATTTTAACTGACGACTTAACTTATATACTTCTTTTACCGTCGATACGCCTTCGGCCACATGAGAAATTTCATTTAAAATGTTTTGTAAGGTTTTGCCAGCTGCAAGTTTCATTCCAACAGTTTTATTGCGAGATAGCGCCCCATTAGATGTGAGCATTAGATCTCCAAGCCCAGTTAAACCATACACCGTATTGACATTACCATGAAGAGATATTACCAATTTCATAATTTCATGTAATCCGCGAGTAACAAGTGCAGCTCTAGCATTATCACCAAGCTGCAATCCATCAATAACACCGGATGCAATTGCAATAACATTTTTAACCGCACTACATATCTCGGCTCCAATTACATCTTCATTAACATAAACTCTAAAATTAGCTATAGCATTAAATTTTGTGGCCAATTTAAAACCAAAATCTATGTCTTTACTTACCAAAACTAATGCGGTAATTTTTTCATGTGCAACATCAAATGCAAAGGATGGCCCCAATAGTCCACCGTATTTAAAGCTTGGTTTTTGAAAAATATCTTCAATTATTTGATGTGGTAATAATCCTGTTTCTTGTTCAAAACCTTTACATACCCATATAACATCTGGAATATTAGATTTTATTGCATATAAATTGTTTAGTACCTGTCTCATACTATTAATTGGAGTGGCAATAATTAATAAATCCATACCAAATAAATCTAACAAGGTATTCGTAGCTAAAACATTACTATTAAACAATACACCAGATGGCATATATCCATCGTTATAATGATGATTGTTAATGTTAAATACTTGCTGAGGGTTTCGACTATAAATCAACACATCACTAATTGTGCTAAACGCAATTGAGAGGGCGCATCCCCAAGAGCCAGAACCAATAACACCTATTTTCATAAATATATTATATCGATAAATTAATTAATAGTATTGCTAGTAGAGCTATTTGCTACATTTTGCGTTGAAGGATTTGTAACATTTAGGGGGCTTTGTGTTTCTTTTTTTTGTTGATAGAGGTAATTAAAATTTACCGGAGCCAATACAACTGGTGCAAAACCAGCTTTAATAGTTAAATCACTCACAGATTCTCGTAAATAAGGAAAGATATAACTTGGACATTCAACATTATGAAGCATTTCCATTTGCTCCAATGGAATGTTTTTCATCTGAAAAATAGCAGCTTGATCAATTTCAATTAAAAACATTTGTTCATGATTAATTTTCGCATTTATAGTTGCATGTAAAGTGGTTTCAAAAACACCATTATCAATTTCTAGTGTGTTATAACTCATATTAAACTCAACATTTGGCTGGTTACGATTTAGAAATATTTTGGGGGCATTTGGCACTTCAATTGATGCATCTTTAATGTATATCTTATCCAATGTAAATATCGATTGCAAATTATCATTTGACATAACAAACCACCCCATAAAATAAAAAGAAAAGCTCGACATAAATCGAGCTTAATAAAAAAATACACCCGTAACTCGAAGTATTTGTAAACCACATAAATATATATTTTTATTGTAACATCAACGATTCGGCCTCAAAGACAATGAGTGTATACTCAAAGTATTTAAAATCTGGGCTAGGCGAAAATAAGAAAATTACGACACCGTGGACTAGCTGTCCATAAGGAGTAATTTTTTTATTTTCAACAACGTCCAGGTTTTAAAGACGAAGGGTATAACTATTCACCTTTCACTATAGTGCAATATGTTCCATACACACCCAATACATTATCCACTCTATAGTCTATTGAACTTACTCGAGTAATCATACCGTCTTTTTTAGCAGATTCTACGGAGTTATCACCAACTGCAACCAATGATAAAACAGACATAGCACATGATTTACCAGTTTTACTATGGGTAATTCTTTCATTAGCACTCACCACTGTGGCACCGTTATAAAAGTCTCCACCGCTATATATAACACCAACTGGTTGCAGTGATGCACAACCACTAAGAAGTAGACTAGAGCAAAGAATCAAAGATATTAATTTTTTCATAATGAACCTTTTTATTAATGAGATTATTTTACTTCAACTTTGTATTTATTTTTTAAACCATCAAAAAATTCTCTTGTGTTGTTCATTTGTAATTCTTGTCTAATCTGGTCTTTCATTTCAATAAAACTTGAAAACTTGCTACTTCCTTTTTTAACATCTTTTAATATAATGATATGATAACCAAATTGCGATTTAACTGCTACAGTGGTGTATTTACCTTTTTGTAACTTTTTAAGTGCTGCGGTAAATTCTGGAACATAATTAGAACCATCAGAGAAACCCAATTCCCCTCCTTTATCTTTTGAGCCAGTATCAAGAGAGTATGTTTTAGCTAACTCATCAAACTTTGCCCCATGTTTTAATTGCGCAATAATATCATTAGCAGTTTTGTTATCTCTCACAAGTATATGTGCCACCTCATATTGCATTGTATTAGCAGCTGCTAACTTCATTTTATTGTATTTATCCATCACTTCTTTGTCGGTAATTTCTTGATTTGCTTGTTCTTGCAATATTTGCGCATAAATCATTGGTTTAACCTCTTCCAATTTAGCTTTATATTGGGGAGAGTTATTTAACCCTTTTTTATCGCCTTCGATTAAAATTGCTTGTTGCATACCAATAGATTGTAAAATTTGTTTTTCAAATTGAGGATTTTTGATTTGCTGAGCCGCCATTGGTGAGCTTTTTTTGAATTGATTGATGGTGTTATCAATGACAGACTGAGGAACTGGTTTGCCGTTAATATATACAGTTTGAGCAAAACCATAGCTACAGATTAACCCACTAGATAATAATAGAACTTTAAGAATACTTTTCATATAATACATTCCTTTTACTTGTTTAAATTAAAATCAAAACGACGAAGTAATTTAATCTCACTAGATTGTATCAGAATACATAATACCTGTCAATATTTTTTATGATATTAATTTTGTTCTATCATGTTTTTAATGCCCAGCAACACTAATTCTGAGATAATGTAATGAAATATATTTTGAGACGCAAAAAGATGAGCAAAACCTCCGGTGCCAATTATAATTGGTGTGGTAGAGAGGCTGTATTCTGCAATGGTCTGAATGATAATTTGCCTCATGAAACCTAATTGAGCATAATAGATACCAGATTGGATGGATAATTTGGTATTTTTACCGATTGCCATTTCGGGAATTAAAATATCTACACCAAATAATTTGGCGGTATCATTTTGGAGTGTGGTTGCCATAAGTCTACACCCTGGTGTTATTGATACACCCAAATATTCATGTTTATGGCTTATGTAGCTTGCTGTAGTTGCTGTACCCAAGTCAAAAATTATAATATCTTTATTGGGATATAAACTACATGCCGCAATTGCACCAGCTATCAAATCACTTCCCACCTCTTGTGAGTTGTGAGTTTTTATTGATATATTCATGTTTAAATGGGACTGTAGAAATATTGGCGAAATATTGAGGTACTTAATGCAAGCAGCACGCACAGTGTAGTCCACAGATGGCACAACTGAGGCGATTCCTATTTTGGATAATTGAGCATAATTGTGATTATTTTCCCTAAATACTGTACGTAGAAAAATACCAAATTGGTCTGAGCTATTGATTTGTTTTGAGTCGTAACGAAATTGAAAGAGTAAGTTATTATCTTTAAAGACGCCGCCGCATAGTTGCGAATTTCCTACATCTAAACAGAGTTTCATGTACAAAACCTTTTAAATATAATATGTAGTTTTAGTCATTATTTTAGAAAATACACCCATGAGTGACTTTATGGGAGCAGGTAAAATTGCCGCACCTTCTTTGTGCGCCATTTTTGCGTGCGCATTTTCATCTATCTTCATTTGTGTGAGAATAGCTTTTGTTTTTTCATCATCTGGATGAACTTCCTCGAGGTGATTACCGAGATGGGCTTCCACTTGTTTTTCAGTTTCCTCTAAAAATCCCAAGCTCCATTTGTCACCACATAAACCAGCTGTTATACCCAGTGCTAAACTACCGCAGTAAAATAGTGGGTTTAATAAACTAGTTTTGCCACCCAGCTCATTTATGCGTGTACTCGTCCAAGCTAAGTGTTCATTTTCCTCATTGGCAGCTTTTTGTAATGCCATTTTTGTGGCTTGTGATTTACTGGTGAGCGCTTGACCTTGATATAAAGCTTGCGCACAAATCTCACCACAGTGGTTGATCCTCATTAGACCAATAGTGTGCTTTTTATCACGATCAGATAATTCACATTCTGGTATTTTTGCATCCGGATGCGGTCTTACTGATGACGGTTCACCAAATATAGTATTGATGAATTTATCTACTGTGGTTATAAAATTATCCAGCATAAACTAACCTTATGATAAAATAGTATTATAATCAATAGTTCAGATTATAACACGTTTATAAGATACTTTCTCAAATTAGATGTTATAATAATACAAAACTCATTACAAATAAGGAATAATAAAAGATGAATATAGATAAAATTAGTATTGGTAAAAATATTCCAGAAGAATTTAATGTAATTATTGAGATACCAGCTCATTCTCATCCGGTTAAATATGAGATGGATAAAGAATCTGGTGCGTTATTTTTGGATAGATTTATCGGTACCGGCATGACATATCCTTGTAACTATGGATTTATACCACATACTTTATCTGAAGATGGAGATCCAGCGGATGTATTAGTTATTACACCTTTTCCTTTAGTTCATGGTTCTGTAGTTGCATGTCGTGCACTTGGGGTGCTTCACATGGAAGATGAATCTGGTGTGGATGCAAAAATTATTGCGGTTCCTACTAAAAAACTATGTCAAATGTATGCTAATGTTGAATCAATGGATCAGTTACCAGAATTATTATTATCACAAATCAAATATTTCTTTGAGCATTATAAAGATTTAGAGCCTGGCAAATGGGTTAAAATAAAAGGCTTCGCTGATGCACAATCTGCAAAAAATGAAATTACTAACGCCATCAACCATTATGCAAAAAATGAGAGGTAACTATGTCACACCACAAGAATAATCATGGTGCACAGCAAAAGACTAAACAGACAAAAGCACCACATAAAAATAACATTACATTTGCTGGTAAAATATTTAGCATGCATCAATTGAGTAAAATTGTTATGTCATTTTGGATTGGCGGTAGCTTGATGATGGCTATAGTTGTATTTCCTTTATTATTTCAAGTTGTTGATATAGTGGTGGCATCGAATTTGGTTGGAACTATATTAAACATTTTAGGATACATTGGCATTGTGTGTCTTGCTGTTGCATTAATAGAGGTTATTACTAATCATAAATTATCTTTATTTAAAACGCGTAGATTTTGGTATATTGTATCTATGGGTGGAATTTTAATTATCAATTATTTTGCAATATTTCCTTCAATTGCCAAACTAAAACAACAAATTTCAAGTGTCGCTCATCAGATAATTGCTGTACAGGATAATTTGTTTGATTTTTGGCACTCTTTGTCTGCAATTACTTTTATTGTAGTGTGTATAATTGGATTTTTATATTTAATTGATATGTAAATAATACTTGAAAAATTGTAAAACGTACTTATATGATAATTGAAATAAGTTTTTAATATAAAGGTGAATACATGCACTTAACTCCTAAAGAAATAGTGGCGGAACTGGATAAATATATTGTGGGACAGCATGATGCAAAAAAAGCGGTTGCGGTTGCTCTTCGCAATAGATGGCGTAGACAACAGGTTGCGGAGCCATTAAGACATGAGATTACACCTAAAAATATTCTAATGATTGGGCCCACTGGTGTTGGTAAAACTGAAATAGCAAGAAGACTTGCTAAGTTGTCTGATGCACCTTTCATAAAAGTAGAGGCAACAAAGTTTACTGAAGTTGGTTATGTGGGAAAAGATGTGGACTCTATTATTCGTGATTTGGTTGAAGTGGCTGTAAAGAATGGTCGTGAAATGGCACGAAATAGCAATCAAGAAAAAGCGAAAGAGTTGGCCGAAGAGAGAATTTTAGATATCTTATTACCACCTGCAAAGAAAAATACAGATGAAGTGGGGGCTAATTTTGAAGTTAATGAAAGCTCCACACGTAAGAAGTTTCGTGATAAACTCCGGAGTGGATCATTAAATGATAAAGAAATTGAAATAGAAATTACTAATTCAAAAGCCAGTATGGGTATTTTATTTGGCCCACCTGGTTTGGAAGATTTAACCAATCAAATACAACATATGTTTGATAGCGGAAATGATGAACGTAAAAAAAAGAAAAAATTGAAAATATCTGATGCATTTATCGCTCTTACTGATGAAGAGTCAACAAACCTATTGAACGAAGATGATATTCGTGCAAATAGCTTAAAAAATGTTGAACAAAATGGGATTGTATTTATTGATGAAATTGATAAAGTTGCAGTTAGAGGAGAGTCTCGTGGAGCTGACGTATCAAGATCTGGAGTGCAAAGAGATTTATTACCATTGGTAGAGGGCACCACTGTTACCACTAAATATGGATTAGTTCAAACTGATCACATTCTTTTTATCGCCTCAGGCGCTTTTCATTTAGTCAAGCCATCTGATTTATTACCAGAATTACAGGGACGTTTTCCAATTAGAGTTGAGTTAAATTCATTAACAGCTAAGGATTTTGAACGCATTTTAACCGCCACCAAGGCATCTCTTACTGAACAATGTATTGCATTGTTGGCAACAGATAATGCAAATGTTAAATTTACAGCAGATGCAATCAATAAAATGGCTCAGTTTGCATTTGAAGTCAACGAAAAAACAGAGAATATTGGCGCAAGAAGATTATATACCATCATAGAGAAATTGCTAGAAGATATATCATTTTCCCCTGAAGAATACGGCAAAATCAGTATAAACGCAAAATTTGTTGAAAAGAAATTGGGTATCATTGCAAAATCTGAAGACTTATCTAGATATGTCTTGTAACACAGCCGTTCATAGAAAAACATCACACAGTACATATACAGCGAACACAATTCTATTGACAACAGCCATATAACATCACCATCCATTTATAAAATTCTGCACAATAGTACCTAATTTGTGCATTTTTTGGATGGCTATGATGACAAAATGAAAACATTGTTAATTTATATTTTAAATGCAACAAATATTAATGCTCTTTACCAATTAAATCAAATAAAAATTTATATTAAAATGAAAATTAAATGTATTTATCTAATATTGCTATATTGTATAGCATTTGCCAATGCGAATGAAGGCAATAATTTTTATTTACAGGCTACCACACAAATTGCAGCAACTAATTTTGATTATATTAGTACGTATTATTATAATAGCTCTTTTGAGGGTTTCTATAACTTTAAAAATTCTCCGTTTTTAGTTGGTGGAGGCCTTGGTGAAATATACGGCACAACTGATAACTTATATGAAAACAATGGTGGTACATATAACTCACATTTTACAATTCCTTACGTTAGTATGTTTGCAGGGCTACTGTTTCATCCAATGCCTAAAATTAACAACATTACTACATTTAGAATTGGATATTCCTTCCTAGGTCAAAGCACCTGCAATGCTTCATTGGGTTATGAATGTAACCCTTCTACCTCTTCGGTAAATTTAATGCAAATTGGCTTTAGAAATAGCACAATGTACTCCTTTACTTCTAATATTTATGCCGCATTTAATGCCGGATTAGACATAAATAATTTTACATTTTCACCAGGTTTTTCAATCAATCCAAATGTTTCAATTCCAAGCAGAAAATATAATAACCCTGGTCCTAATTTAGGTTTCTCTATAGGGGTAAGCTTTTAAAATGTAAAATATTACTGCGTAAAATGAGTTGTAGCCATGCACCAAACATAAATATACTTCTTGCATAACCTCATAAAATGCTAATTCGACATAAGAAATCAATAAATGTTGTCATTCCCGCGTAGGCGGGAATCCAGTTTTACAACACCCAACATTCATTTTAAAAGGTGACTATCTACATTGAATGGATTCCCGCCTGCGCGGGAATGACATAAATTGGCACTTTTATAGGTTATGCAAGAAGTCTAAT
>CANISK010000024.1 GCA_947470205.1 Neisseriaceae bacterium
AAGCACTAATCGTTTATTTTTATCTAGTATATTTGGCGGGCTTTTATCTGCGACGCGTCCAGTTGGATTGATGTTTGGTGTTGTGTTTTTTGTGGTACATATTTTCAAAAGAAATATCACATTAAAAGTAATCCTGTACACAATTTTATCCATATTGGGTTTATTGGTATATATGTATTATTTACATAAACTCACTGGAGATTTCTTAGCATTTAAACATATACAATCCGGCTGGAAAAGGGTTGGCTTTTCTTCAAGTCATTTGAGTGTTCAAATGTATAAAATCATCACAGATTACAATAATTCTTTTATGTTTTTAATGTCTGTAGTGATAGCATATTTTCTATTTATAAATAAATTTCATAAAGAAGCATTATTTAATATGTTATGCATTTTGCCTGGGCTTTTAACTGGTACCATGATGTCTGAAGCCAGATTTTGCGGTACATTGTTTACTTTTTATCTTGGCATTGTGGCTATCTCCAAAAAATCAAGCAGTCTAAAATTAGCCTTTTGTGTATTGTTTTTAATTTTTTATATTTCTTATATTATGTATTGGTTGGCAAGAGCCCAATTTCTTATTTAATGAATTAGAAAATTAACAAAGGAACATCTCACCATGAAAATAATCAAATTTTTATCTGTATTATTTTTAATAACATCCGGTCTAGTAGGATGTGGCAAGAACAATCATCAGACAAATGATGAAAATATACAAATTATTCGTGAAAATGCAGCTAACAGTAATACTGTTGCAAAAAATGGGGTTTCATTGCCTAATTTTGTAAACCTAGTAAAACAAGTGGGAAATACTGTGGTGAATATCACGGCCAATATATCTATCGAAGATACTGAAGAAGATATAGATCCATTGCTCGAATTTTTTAGGCAATTTGGTGATGACGTAAACTCCAAAATTAAACCACAACCAAAAATAAAAACCGCAATGGGATCTGGTTTCATTATTAGCAAAGACGGCTATATACTCACCAATGCACACGTAGTAAATGGCGCAACAAAAATCATCATTAAAACTATGGATAAACAAGAATTCACCGGCAAATTAATTGGATTAGACACTAAAACAGATATTGCCTTGTTAAAGGTGGATGCAAATAATCTAAATGTTGCCAAAATAGGCAACCCATATAACTTAGAGGTTGGGGAATGGGTTGCGGCAATTGGTGCACCATTTGGATTTGATAACTCAGTAACTGAGGGAATAGTATCTGCTAAGGGTAGAAATCTAGCAAATGATACCATAGTTCCGTTTATTCAAACGGATGTACCTGTTAACCCTGGTAATTCAGGTGGGCCACTATTTAACTTAAATGGTGAAGTGGTAGGCATAAATTCTCAAATATACAGCCGAAGTGGAGGCTATATGGGGATTAGCTTTTCAATTCCGATAGATATCGCGGTAGATATAGCTAATCAGCTTAAAAAATATGGTAAAATCTCTCACGGAATGCTTGGAATAAAAATACAAACGGTAACCAAACAATTAGCTTTATCATTTGGATTGGAAAAACCAGTGGGAGCCTTGGTGGCACAAGTACTGCCAAAACAGTCAGGAGAAAAGGCAGGCCTTAAAAGTGGTGACATTATTCTTAAGGTGGATGGTAAAATTGTGCCAGAATCAAACTCACTACCACTTATTATAAGCAGTAAAAAACCGAAAGATGCCGTAAACCTTACCGTGTTTAGAGATAAAAAAATCATTATTATTAAAGCTATATTGGGTGGAGATGAAAACGCAAGTATAGATGATAAAAAAGAAGATAAAACATCGTTAAAATTAGACAAATTTGGTCTCGCAATATCACCAGTGACAACAAAGCTTAAAAAAGATTTAAATATCATTAATGGAGTTTTGGTGGTAAATAGCTTTGGCGTGGCACAGCTGGTGGGGATTATGCCAAATGATATCATACTATCAGTAGACAATATTGAAGTTAATAACATTTCTCAAGTGGGTGCAATATTAAAGGGTAAATCAATTGCTGTGTTTTTAATTTTACGAAAAGAACAAAAAATGTATGTCACTATTGCAGTTAATTAGCATGAAGAATATAATTTTTTTATCAGCATGGCAACGTATTTTATTAGTGTTGCCAATTATTGCTATTATATGGGTAATATACATATTGTTTATATAAAAACTCAGTCATTGCGAACCATGATTTATCATGGTGTGGCAATCTCATTGATTGATACTTCGTAATGTTATTTGTAATAATACACTCAAATTCTACATCGTATGATTGATTAACTAATTTTTATATGGATAACTAAATGCTAGATATAAATCTTCTAAGGCAAGATATAGAAACTGTAAAAAAACAACTTTCATATAAAAAATTTGATTTAGATATCGCTAGATTTAATTTTCTTGAATTGGAACGCAAAAACATACAAGTCCAAATGGAAGAGCTCCAAGCCAAGAGAAATTCACATTCCAAGCAAATCGGTATACTAAAATCTAAACAAGAAGATGCTTCGCATATTCTAACTGAAATGACAGACATTAATAATAACCTACAAGTTCTCGAGCATGAATTTCAAAAAAATCAAAATGAGTTATCTGATTTTTTATCACATATTCCCAATATACCAGATAAATCAGTACCACTTGGAGAAAATGAAACCCAAAATCAAGAAATAAGAAGATTTGGCGTACCGCGTGATTTTGAATTTACCATCAAAGATCATGTGGACTTGGGTGGAGCATTGGATAATCAGATTGATTTTGAGCTCGGAGTCAAGTTATCGGGTAGTAGATTTTATGTATTAAAAAAACAAATTGCAAAACTGCACCGTGTATTAGCCCAATTTATGTTAGATACACATATAGATAAACACGGCTACACCGAAATGTATGTGCCATATATTGTTAATAAAGATGCATTATTTGGTACTGGTCAATTACCCAAATTTGAAGAAGAGTCATTCAAAATTAATAAAAATGATACCGATGCCTATTTGATAGCAACTGCTGAAATTCCACTAACTAACCTCATTGCAAACACCATCTTAAAAGAAGAAGACTTACCAATTAAAATGGTAGCCCATACGCCATGTTTTAGGAGTGAGGCGGGTAGCTATGGTCGAGACACAAGAGGCATGATAAGAGTGCACCAGTTTGATAAAGTAGAGATGGTGCAAATTGTAGATAAAGATAAATCAAATGACGCATTGGAAGAGCTCACGCATCATGCCGAATCCATTTTGCAAGCTCTAAATTTACCATATAGAGTTATGTTATTATGTAGCGGAGACACTGGTTTTCAATCGGCAAAAACTTACGATTTAGAGGTGTGGATACCATCACAAAATACTTATCGTGAAATATCTTCATGCTCTTTGATGACAGATTTTCAGGCTCGTCGTATGCAAGGACGTGTACGAAAAAACAATAAAAACGAACTTGTCCACACCTTAAACGGCTCAGGGTTGGCAGTGGGGCGCACGCTGGTTGCAGTGATTGAAAACTATCAAAATATTGATGGCTCAATCACCATTCCAGAGGTGCTCCGTAAATATATGGGCTGTGACGTTATTAGATAATCAATTTTATTTTTATATTATCATTTCTTTTTAGTACGGAGACTACACTTATGAATAATTTCTCACTATCACCACCAATCGAACAAGAAGCAGATAATGGCAATAATCAAAATCAACAACAGGCTATATCATTATTCGATAGTCATTTACCACCAATCAAACAAGAAGATAATGGCAATAATCAAAATCAACAACAATTTTTTTTTAATTTACCTCAAGAAGGTTTGTTAGAATCTTTCCCTTTACAGCAATTAGTAGATTCTTTTGGAATGCTTCACAATGCCTTCTTGACTTATATAAATAACCCATCTTCACCAAACCTCCAAATGTCATGTTTTGCAAGTACAACCTTCAATAATTTCATTCAAAAAATGCAACAACAGAAGAACCAATTTAATTTTGCACCTCAATCAGAGTTTGCGACAATAGGAATGAATAATGAGGCATTAGGCGGTGAGACATCAAATAACTTATCAGAAAGATTAAACAATCAAAAACAAATAAGTAACAATCAAAAAAAATTTTCTTCAATGGAAATAGTAATAATGAAATTTATAGAGCATACATTACGTATAAATGGGTACGGTAGATTAAATACGCTTGTTAAAGAAGACACAAAAAATGCGAGAGAGAAATTGTACGCAGCAAAATATTCTTCTTATAGAGCTCAGAAACGTAAATTTATATCATTCATTAATATATATAACGAAATTGCCCAACAGCTCAAGCTAAAAACTGCAGATGGTAAGAAGATGACTAATCAGGTGGAGGCTCTATCGCAAAAAGCGTATAAAAAGCACCTGAAGAAATTGGAGCATGAACACCCAGGCTATAAAGACACCATGTTATCTGTTACGAATACTATGTGGGAGTATTGCACGATAATACCAGGAATTGATGACATTGCAGATAATGAAGTATGGTTAGCAGATGCAAAAAAAGGAAGACAAGCAGCAACATTAACATCACAGAATAAGCCAGCACAGAATGAACTGGATCAACAGAATGGCGATATACGTAAGAAAGTCAAGTTGGAGGATATTAATCCCAATAATATTGATAATTAACAATAGGCATATTATCTCTTTGCAAGACTGGTAGTGGATTTTTTTTGAGATTTTTTGTGACTTATTTGAGTTTTATGTTTAACATTTTTAGTGTGATATTGATGACTATGGCCGTGATGCTGAATGACAACTTTTTGACGTGTATAATTTTCAGAATTAGAAACACTAGGTGCATATTTCGCCACAATCAATGATGGCACTTCAACTGCATTGTTACTCTTAACTACGGCAACGCTATTGTTATTGTTAGACACTTCTGTAGTAGCCTTGGTGATGATATTCTCAATATCGTCATCTGAGGTGCTATTATCAGTATCTAAAGTTTTATAATTTATACTCACCGCTTTTTGTAGGCGACCACCATCATTATAACCAATTTGATTAATATCATCATTGACCATCACCAAACCGTCATTATCATACTTCACATCTCCATCGGTATCTTTTAATGCGAGATTGCTGATGTCATCTGAGATAAAGTTATTAGAATCTGAGTCGCCAATATCAATCACAGCATTTTTGGCATAAATTGCATAATTTTGTACTGGCAATAAAACTACAGATTTATCATCTGGAGTGTAGTTTAAATTTTTATAATGTGGATTTAATACCGCAAATATTTTTTTATCAGTTTCAGATAGCTTAACCACATCTGCAATTGTACTATTATTAATTTTATTAATAGTAAAATATGGTGTATTGGATAAATTAGGGAGGGTGATACCAAATTTACTTGGATTTTTAATAATATTTGCAATCGCTACAATTTTAGGAACATAATCTGCAGTGATTTGTCTTAAAGGTAATTTGGTGTAATTTATATCCCCAACAGATTGATGAGAGCGTACAATTGCTTTATACATATTCCCAATTCCCCAGTTATAAGCTCCAATTGCCACATCCCATTGCTTAAAAGTAAGATTTAGATAATTCAAATACAACATAGCTGCTTGCGTGGACTTTACAATATTCCGTCTATCGTTTAAGTCTGCATTCTCATGTAAATTAAAATCTGTGGCGGTGGCAGGGACAAATTGCCAAATACCATCGTATCTACCAGTTCCATTTACTGCAAATGCGTTATAATTAGTCTCAATAATTGGGATAAGGGCTAGTTCACCGGGTAAGCCTAAGCGTTCAGTTTCACTTAGTACATAATACAAATAAATGGATGAGTTTCGGATGACATTATTAAAAGTCTTTTGATCTTTGGAATATATTTTCTCAAAATGTCGTACACGTTTATTGGATAAATTTATTTTAAAACTATCTCGCATGCGCTCCCAAATATCAGCATTTTCGCGTATTTCCTGATTGTTAACCAACATAAAATCATAGCTACCATCATCTGCATATGTAAAATGATGCCCTATAAATAGCAACATAACAAATAGCATAAGGATTATTTTTCTAATCATATCAATACTTCACAAATAACAACACTAACATTTTATAATACTAATTTTAACAGATATTGATCCAATCTAGCAATAGATTATATAGTGAATAAATTAATATGCTAGAATATAGTCATATTAAGTTTAACTTTTCCTGAAAGGGGCAATAAAATTACAACCAACAATTTTAAACCAAAAAAATCAGTAGAGTTATCCGGTGTGGTTGCAGGAAATACTGCAATTTGTACAGTTGGTAAAGCTGGCAATGACTTACATTATCGTGGATACGATATTAATGACTTAGCTCAATATTGTGAATTTGAGGAAGTGGCATATTTATTAATCTATGGTAAATTACCAAATGCAAAAGAATTAATTGACTATAAACAACATTTAACATCGCTACGTGATATCCCAATCGAATTAAAAAACACCTTAGAGAAATTACCCAAAACCACCCATCCAATGGATGTACTGCGTACTGGAATATCTATGCTTGGTTGTTTTTATCCAGAAACCAATCCGATAAACGTCAATAACACCAGAGAAATTGCCAATAAAATACTTGCTTGTGCGGGTTTCATATTATTATATTGGTATCATGTTACACACAATCATAAACAAATTATTTTTAATAGTACAGATGACACCATAGGTGGTTATTTTTTGCATTTACTACATAACACCACTCCACATAAAGATTTAGTCCTTGCGATGCACACATCCCTCATTTTATATGCCGAGCATGAATTTAACGCTTCCACTTTTTCATCTCGTGTAATAGCAGGAACTGGATCAGATATTTACTCTGCAATATGTGGTGGGATTGGAGCACTAAAAGGTGCTAAACATGGTGGCGCAAATGAAGTATCGCTTGAAATTCAAGCGAGATACAATTCGGCAGCAGATGCTATAACCGATATCTCAAAGCGAGTGGATGGTAAAGAAATTATTATTGGGTTTGGGCACCCGGTCTATACCACAGGAGACCCCAGAAATCCAATTATTAAAAAAATCGCCCATGAATTGTCAACCGCAAAAAAAGACACCAAATTATATGATATAGCATGTGCTATTGAAAAACTTATGTGGGATAAAAAAAAGATGTTTCCAAATCTGGACTGGTTCTCAGCGGTTAGTTATCACATGATGGATATCCCAACCAGTATGTTTACGCCACTTTTTGTGTTATCAAGAATAACTGGCTGGGTAGCGCACATTATAGAGCAAAGACAAGATGGTAAGATAATCCGTCCAAATGGTAACTACATTGGCCCCGATAACTTGCCATTTATTGAAATAGAAAAACGTTAATTTAACAATGAATGATACATAAATATGCAACCAATAGAAATTTTAGTATTATATTATAGCGGTGGCGGGAGCGTTAAATCTCTTGCAAAATTCATCGCACGTGGTATCAATAGTGTGGACGGGGTGATAGCTAGAGTGCGAACTGTACCTCAAATTCACGCAGAAAAAGAAGACATTGAAAGCTCTCATCCATATGTCATGTTGTCGGATTTATCTGAATGTAAAGCTCTTGCGCTTGGCTCCCCAGTATATTTTGGTGGCATGTCGGCACATTTAAAATATTTTTTAGATTCAACCTCAACCACATGGCTCACCGGTAAACTCATCAATAAACCTGCATGCGTCTTCACGTCCAGCGCCTCCATGCATGGCGGACAAGAGGCTTGTTTATTATCCATGATGCTTCCACTTATGCACCATGGGATGATTTTAGTTGGGATACCGTATAGTGAGCCATCTCTCATTAGTACCACCACAGGTGGCACTCCATATGGCGTTACACATGTGGCGGGGGATAATGATGAAAAAAATATCAGTATAGACGAAAAAAATCTTGCGATAAATCAAGGGAAACGTCTTGCAGAGATAACTTTATTACTCAATCAAAACAAAGGTTACATAAAATGAATAATCCAAATAAAGCTCTTTTTGATGCAAAGCGGCTTATCGCACAAATCGTCACCGATGTGGTTAATTTGGAAGATATTAATTGTAAACTCGAATTTAATCAAACAATGATTAAATATTACGATTATCAAGATTTTAATCTATTATTTACTTTTATGTGGTCGTGTATTCCAGAGCATATAAAAAATGAATACAACCTTTAATTTTAAATCCCATGCTGTTAAAGTTATGAAATTCAAACCATTATCACGTATCATTAGTATTACTTTTATAGTATTTACTGGGTTAATTATTTATCAGTCGCATAGCATTAATAAAAAATTAAACAATATCCAGTTTGCATTATCATCAAACAAAGTACTCACCCCAAAAACTTCTATCATATCCCCATTTTTGTTAAAATATAAAATTCTGCAGTCATCCCTCATCCCTCAGCCGTCATATTTATTATCTGCTCACAGTCCAAGTATTACACGTCTTCCAGATGGAAGACTAATTGCAGTTTGGTTTGCAGGCACTCATGAGGGAAATCCAGATGTAAAAATATGGCAATCTTATTTTATTGATAATCACTGGACAGCGGCACAACCAATAGTGAGACGAGAGGATATCACACGTGACACTGGTTTATTTGTTAAAAAGCTTGGCAATCCGGTAATTTATCTGGATAGTCATAATATATTACATTTATTTGTGGTCTCAGTTGCGACGGGTGGGTGGAGTGGAAGCGTTATAAATCATTTAAAATCATATGACATGGGTAAAGCTTGGCAAAAACCACAACGATTATACCTCACTCCTTTTTTTAATGTAAGCACTTTAATTAGAACCACTCCGGTTACACTTTCAGATGGCGGTTTTTATTTACCGATTTATCATGAATTTATCAATAAATATCCAGAATTGTTATACTTTGATTCAAATGGCGATCTGGTATACAAAAAACGCATTACCCCTCAAAACAAATTAATCCAACCATCTATATTACCAATTACACAAAAAGATGCTATTGTTTATTTTAGAAATCATACCATATCAAATGCACCACTAATGTACGCAACAACAAAAGATGCTGGTATTTCTTGGGGCACACTATTATCCACAAATCTACACAACCAAGACTCTTCACTTGCGACTACAAAAATCAGTGGTGTATATTTAATGGTAAGAAATATTGACACGAGGGGGTATCTCGTGCTATCCTCTTCAACGGATGGTGTGACATGGCTTGATGTATTGACTTTGGAGCACAAGACACCCCTTGATGAATTTTCTTATCCATCGATATCTGTGTATAATGATATAATAGATATAGTGTACACTTGGCAACGCAAATATATTAAACATGCGCGTATTTTAGTATCATAAATAAAAATGAAAAGAAAAAACAAAATCAACGTCTTTGTGCAATTAATTTTGATAATATTTCTACTTTTTGCAGTTTACATTGGCAATGCAATATTTTTTCCCCACATGATGCCAGGTTCTACCTATCGTTTCATCATCAATAAAGATGAACCATTGAAGAATGTTGCCAATAGGTTATATCAAGACAAAATTATCACAAATAGTAAAATATTTTTAATCATGCTTCGTATTTTGCGTGACGATAAAAAAGTAAATGCTGGACTTTATTTCTTAAAGCACCCGATGTCCTTATGGAGCATTATTCATCGGGTTACAAATGGCAAGCCAGATGAAATTAGTGTAAAAATTTTGGAAGGAGTTACTTTTGATCAACTCAAGGCATATATAGATAGCATTCCAGATATCACGCATACCACACTAAATCAAAAAGAATCAGACATTAAACTTGCCCTCAAAATCCCATATCCAAACTTAGAGGGAGTATTTTATCCAGATACATATTTTGTAGTACCAAATCAGTCAGATCTAGAGATATACTATCATGCATATAAAACCATGGAAGATAAAATAAACACTATGTTTACACAAAAAGAAAACTGGATAACGTTAAGGTCTCCGTATGAATTACTTGTACTGGCAAGCCTTATTCAAAAAGAAACTGCAAAAGCAGATGATATGATAATGGTATCCACTGTGTTTAATAATCGCCTAAGAGTAAATATGAAATTACAAGATGATCCAGCAGTGTTTTATGGGTTAAAAAATAAAAGCACAGTTACAAGGAGGGATTTTCAAATAGATACCCCATACAATACATACATGCATGCAGGGTTACCGCCAACACCAATTTGCATACCATCACAAGCAGCATTGGATGCAGCACTTCATCCAATAAATCAACAAGATGTATTTTATTTTGTGGCGATAGGTAATGGCAAAACCAAATTCTCAAAAAGTTATAATGAACATAAAAAAGCGGTTAATAAGTACCTAAAAAAATAAATTGTGTCATCCTCGCGGATGCGGGGATCCATTTTTTTCAAGGAAAATATAAAAATATGACAATAAAAAAAGGTGTTTTTATATCAGTGGAGGGCATAGATGGTGCAGGCAAATCAACACACATCCCTTTTATGATAGATTACCTCACAAAAAATGATATCAAAGTCGTCACACAAAGAGAGCCAGGTGGCACACCTATCGGAGAATCACTAAGACAGATACTACTTCATGCAAAAAATTTACATGAAATAACCGAGTTACTTTTAATGTTTGCATCTCGTCAAGAGCTTATTCATAATTTCATTGTGCCAAATTTATCACAGGGTACATGGGTTATTACAGATAGATTTATTGATGCAAGTGTTGCTTATCAAGGATGTGGAAGGGGTATTGGTATTGATAAAATTTACACATTAAAGTCACTACTTGTGCCACAAATAAATACTGACACTACTTTTTTGTTTGATACAGACTTAGATATAGCAATTGCTAGATTAAAAAAACATAATCGAGTTTATGACCGTATAGAAAGTGAAGAACAGGATTTCTTTAAAAATGTTCAATTGGCATATTACGATATCTTAAAAAATGAACCACAGCGTGTAAAGCTCATTAAAACCAATCGAGATATTGCAAGCACCCAAAATGAAATTATTACCTATTTAAATATACTTATTGATAAATTCCATGCAAAAAATTAATACCATGCTTCCGGCAATCAGCAATCCACCACAAGTGATGCTATTTGAAACACCATCATCTTTTAATATCATGCTGTTTGTAAATAATTTTATTAAAGATATGCTTTGCGAAAAACATACCCAACATGCCACTCACTGTGATGACTGTGTGCATTGCAATCTTTTAAACACTCACGCCCACCCAGATGTATTTAATTTATCCCTTGAGAAAAATTTATATGATATGAAAAATATTAATATAGATCTCACAAGACGGTTAATTGATTTTTTATCCTTAAAACCAAATTTCACTAAATATAAAATTATCATTATTGAAGATATGGAGCAATTAAATATAAATAGTGCAAACTCTTTACTCAAAACATTAGAAGAGCCACCGATGTACGCATTATTTTTTTTAATTACACATAACGCACAGTCTATATTGCCAACAATACTTAGTAGAGCACAAAAATTTACCATAAATCCCAATACGTCATTCCCGAGAAATCGGGAATCCATTTTTTTAACAACCAATGTTTGCAACATCCCACAGCTAGACGAACAAATACTTATTGACATATTAATAAAACCAAGCGTGGAAAATGTATTCACCGCTATAGATATATTACATCAAAAAAATGTCAGTTTATTACTTGTATTGGAATATATCATGAGCTGGTTAGTTGTTTTAAATTCATATATAGCAACAAGTTCATTATTAAATTACCCACACTACCAAAAATATACAACACAAATCAAATCACTTACACAAAAAATAAATAAAACTAATATTTTTTATTTATTTGATGAAATCGCATTGTTATTAAAGTTTAGTACTCACAATTTAAATTATAAAATTCAATTAGAAAATGTATTATTTAAGTACCAACAACTGTACTTGACGTCCTGATAAAATTTACTCTATACTTTACTCTACAAATT
>CANISK010000025.1 GCA_947470205.1 Neisseriaceae bacterium
AATATAGCTAAGGCATTTATTCAAAGAGATGATTTAAATTTAGCCTGTGTAGTTGATGTTGCACAAGTTGCGTATCCGAAAATACCAGTAGCAGAAATTGGTGAACCTACAAAAAATATTGATGCTCAAAATGAAGCATTAAGTGATGTGGTTGATATGAATGGCAGTGTACCATTAGTCAATACTTTGGATAAAGTAGATGATGGAGTAAGTGTATGTTAAGTATGACTAGAGTATCAGCGGGGCAGGCGGATACATATTATACAGCCGATGATTATTACTTACAAGAAGTTGGGGCTTGGCAAGGAGAACTAGCAAATAAGTTAGGTTTAATTGGGGTAATTAAACAGGATGATTTTAAATCATTAATTCAGGGTACAGACCCAAACGGTAAGTTTCAAGTGTCATCGGGTGGAAAGGAGCATGTTCATACTGCAGGAGTAGATTTAACATTTTCAGCACCTAAATCAGTGAGTATTATGGGATTAGTTGCAAATGACATTAAAATAATTGAAGCGCATGATAAAGCAGTAAAAACAACTCTGGATTATATAGAGAAGAACTATACAAATGTGCGAATTAAAGAAAATGGTGGAGTATCAAGTCAATCAACAAGTAATATGATAGCTGCAAAGTTTCAACACATAAGTAGTCGAGAGTTAGACCCACAATTACATACGCATTGCTTAGTGTTGAACATGACGCAAAAAGAGAATGGTGATATTAGAGCGATGGATTATAAGGAGGTGTATGATCGAAAAATGTTTTTAGGGCAAATGTATCGTAATGAATTGGCTATGAATTTAAAAGAGTTCGGGTATGGTATTCAAGTAGAAAATAAAGGATTATTTGAAATTGATGGTGTACCTAAAGATTTAATGCAAGCCTTTTCCACCAGAAGTGAGCAAATTAAACAAAGGGTACAAGAATTAAAAGAAAAGTTTCCTAATGTTGGTAACGCAGAATTAAAGGCAATGGCGACTTTAGATACCAGAAAGGTTAAAGATGAGCCATCTGTTGATGCATTAAAAGAATCATGGGATAAATTAGTTCAGGAACATGGCTTTAGTAAAGCAGAGCTAAATGAATTAACCCACCAACCGATTAATGATAATAAAATTAACAAAACTGACATTAACATAGTACTACAGCAAGCTATATCTATTGCTACTGAACATGAGGCGGTGGCAAATAAAGACGATATTTTACGTATTGCTAGTAAATTAAGTGTTGGTGATTTTAGATTGAGTGACTTAGAGAGTGGATTTAATGAGCAATCCAATTTGGTGAAGCTTGATGATAAATTATATACAACCCCTCAAATAATACAGATGGAACGTGGTATTGTAGAAACTGTACGAAGTGGACAGGATAAATTGGTAAGTATTTTTGGGGTTGATGAGTTAAAACAAGGCATACAGGAATATGAAAAATTAAATGGATTTGAATTAACTAGTGGACAAAAAAACGCAATAATTCATGTGTTAAATTCAAGGGATAGAATAATTGCAATACAGGGTGATGCTGGTACGGGGAAAACTACAATGCTAGATGTGGTTAGATTTATAGCTGAAAAGAAAGAGTGTGAGATTGTCGGGTTGTCTTTTACGGGTAAAGCAGCTAGTGAAATTGAGGGAGCGAGTACCATTAAGTCAAGAACTGTCGCTAGTTTAGTAAATAGCCAAGATAATCTACATGGCAAGATTGTAGTGGTAGATGAAGCATCAATGTTATCAATTAAAGACACATCAGCTCTTTTAAAAAAATGTGATAAGGATACTCGAGTTGTTTTAGTGGGGGATACCAAGCAATTACAGAGTATTGGGCAAGGTAAGATATTTAGTAGTTTACAAGAAAAACAAGCAATTAGTACAGTTAGAATGTCTGAAGTTCAAAGGCAAACAAATAGTGAATATAAAGATGTTGTGGATAATTTAGCAGCAAAAAAAGTAGAGATTGCGTTGGCTAAATTGGATACAAAAGGAAAAATTATTCAAATAAAAGATCAAGATAAAATATTTGAAACGATTACTAATAAGTATCTTGAGAACCATAAGAGTACAATTGTTGTAACTTCAACTAACAAAGATAGAGTAGAATTGAATAATAGAATTCGTAATGAACTAATTCAAAATGGTAATGTTAAAGATAATGGGCGAGAGTACCTAACAAGAGCAACAAAAAGTTTAATTGCCGATGAAAAAAATTATGCCCAAAGTTACTTCACAGGTGACATAGTAGTAGTAAATAAAGAGGGAATTTTAGGCAAAGCCGGAACAGAAGGTAGGATTATTGGCATTGACAGCATAAATCATATGCTGGAAGTAAAAGTTAAAAATAAAAATCATACAATTGATTTAAAAGACAATGGGCAACACTTACAGTTGTATCAACAAGAAAATAAAACATTTGCACAAGGTGATAAAATATTATTTTTGAAAAATGATAGGGGGCTTGAGGTTAAAAACGGGCAAACTGGGGTGATTCAAAATATTTATAAAGACGGTAGTTTAAAAATTAAGATGGATAATAAAAAAGAACTTAAAATCAATCCATCAACCCAGTATAACTATCTTAGTCATGGTTATGCACTGACTGATTATAAAAGTCAAGGGCAAACATCAAAACATGTGATATATCACGCTAATACAAATAATAGTATCAATTTTAATCAGGCTTATGTTGGTATTACTAGAGGTAAAGAAAGTGTATATATTTATACTAATGATAAAGAGGCTTTATTTGAGAAGGTAAAACATGCACAAATTAAGACAACGACACTGGATTATGATTTTAAAACTACACAACAGAGTGTTATTGATAAAGTGGATAAAGTTGCTCAGATTAAAGATAAGTTAACAAAAATTGCCAATAAAATCCCAGAAATAAAAGATGGATTTGATACAGCCAATAAGAATGAAATAAATTTAGTAAAAAATAGTCAAGAAAAGGTACATGCTAAGGATGACAAAGCTTTACTAAAAAATCATAAAATTGATATTTCTCGTTAAAATTGGATATATTGATATAGTGGTAAATTTTTGGGTTATTCACAAATTTTGTGGATAAAAATTTAATATAATTGTGAACCCATTTATTGAACCAGTAGCATCAATTGTTCTGAAGAAAGTCTTCCTCTCGCTCTAACAAAAATTCTAATTTTATTTTTCGCTATCCCATTCTAGCTGGAATACCCGCAACACCCTATAGAATTTAATGTCAAGGGAATGGCGGTAAGTGTTGACTCCCTTAACAATCCCAATTCACCATCACTATGGTGTCACCCTAAGAATCATATATTTTAGGGCAAAGCTATATTTTTCTGAGTTGGTTATTAAAACTAGCAGACCACATGTAAATTATTGCCTTGTCTACAAAAGTAAGGATGCTAATTATATCGTTATCCTTACTTTTGTATGTATGCATGAATTTTTGCTTTTTGTTCCGAATACCAATCATAAATATGTTAAAATATTGGCATTGCTACAATTGAAGCGTGTTTTATTTTAAATAAAGGTCATATATTGGAACAAATGATGGAGTTGAGTGTTGAAAACTTAGAGGCAATCCATAGTATGCTTGCATCCTCACATAAAGACTCAATTCAAGCGTTAAAAAACATTAATTTTGACAATGTTAATGAAAACATGCTACTTACTCATGAAAATAGACAGATACTTGACTCCTTGTTTAATCAAAAAAGTGCATATTTGTTAGAGATAGCACGAGTTGATTCTTTTTTACAATATTGTAATTTAAATAGTTTATCCTTAAGTAAGAACCAACAAGAAGTTATTATTGCTTGTCAGAAGTTATGTATTGATTTAAAAGATTCATCAAATAAAGTGTTATCGTGGGTGATAGAAACTAAAGCAAAGATCAATGAATCTGGTTGTAAAGTTGCAGACGATATCATACTTGAGTCATTTTCTGAAACTAAGTCACCATATTTTGTAGATGGTAAAACAATTTCTGTATCAATGTTTAATAATTATCAAAAATATCGAGATATTTTACGAGAAATGCATGCAGAGGTTCTATTCACTGACCCAAAAGAAATGATGGATACTGCGGGTAAAAGACTCGGGGTTAAAGTTAATAATAGTCTCCACATTGAAACAGAGCACGAAATGAACGTATTAATAGAGTTTGGATTTTTTCAATACCGTAAAGATAGTAAGAACATTGTAGAACGCTTTTATGATAAAAATCATAAATTATATTCAGGACACAAGTTAAAAGTTGCAGAAATACTTAAAAATGGGCGATTTTCATTTTTAGAAGTGATTAAACCAGTTGAGGTAAATGGGTTGGTAGTTAAAGACCATTTAACTAATGAAACATTTTTAATGATTGATAGTGGATTACATCAATTAGCAAAGAACCACAAAAATTATGCAGTACTGACACATTATTTGATAACACCTGAATTTATAATGACTACTGGGGCATCAACACCGATACCTTTAAATAGTGATGGTGGTAAAAAAATGTGGGCAGATTTTGAAAAATTAATAAATCTTAAAAATGCAAATGCCGTAGCTACATCGTCGTATTATCAAGCAATCGCCGATATATACAAAACAGCCATTCATGATGATTTGCTTAAAACCGTTAAATCAACTGTATTACCACTGAGTTATGATAGCCTACATCAAACACACTGATTATGCTGTATTTTATTGCATTGATTTTTAATTGTCTCCAATTGGGGTTCTATGCACAGCAATGGCATTCGGTTCAGGTTTTTTGAACTCGAACTCATATTTAACACCCATGAATAACGATGGTTAATTGTAAAAATCAACATTAAAATTTAGTAAAAACATAGTAATATCAAATAATTACATTCAATTTCTCAAAATCTCATTGCCGATTTATCCTGAGTATGCACTAAAAGGGATTTACGCATCGAACCCCTTTTTAAATATCAATATGGTAAAATTAACGTTGTGTGTTTAAATTGTAATGGATTCATTCAATCAAAAAAACCATAAGGTATCAAAATGTCAGTAATACAAGAGATATTCAATAACTTCCGAGAAAATTCACTAACCCAACGTGAAAAAGGCACATCTTTTGAAGAATTAGTAATTTATTTTCTACAGCAAGATAAACGCTATGCCTCACAGTTTACAAAAGTACAATCTTACAAAGATTGGGCAAAAGACAATAACCAAAGAGGATTTGACTCGGGGATTGACTTAGTCGCAACCAATAACGAAGAATATGAAGAAGGCGGTGGCGGTACTGGTTCTTTCACAGCTGTACAATGTAAATTTTATAATACCACCAGTATATCTAAAGCTGGAATAGATAGTTTTGTGGCGGCTTCGGATAAAAATTTTTTTAGCCGAAGAATATTGGTAGACACATCTGAAAAAGGTCTTAATTTAGTTGTTGCGGCACAATTAGAAAACTCAACTAAAGACTTTACTCGAATATCTTTAGAGCAATTTGAAAATAGCTCAATAGATTGGGTGACTTATCAAAAAACATCTGTAGTCAAACATTTACCTAAAAAGACATCGCGCCCACATCAAACAGAGGCACTACATCAAACCTTAAAAGGCTTTGCTACTAGTGATAGAGGTAAGCTATTAATGGCATGTGGCACTGGTAAAACATTTACTGCGTTAAAAATTGCAGAAAATTATATCCCAGAAAATCGTGCCAAAGAAAATCATGCCAAACAAAATAAACTAGTATTATTTTTAGTGCCTTCTCTTGCATTAATGAGCCAAACCATTACCGAGTGGGTTATAGAAACTACCACCCCACTACATTTATTTGCAGTATGCTCTGATGTTAAAGTTGGGACAAGAAAAAAAATGATGGGTGATATAGCTGGTACAGATATTCATGATTTAGCCTACCCCGCAACTACTGATGCAAAAAAATTAGCAGACAAAATAGCGAACAAAATATCAATAGCAAAAACAACCCACCCAGATAAAATGACGGTAGTGTTTTCGACCTATCAATCAATTGATGTTATTCATAATGCTCAAACACAATATGGAATGCGTGCATTTGATTTGATTATCTGTGATGAAGCCCACAGAACCACAGGAGCCACATTACTGGGTGAAGATGACGCAAAATTTGTAAGGATACATAATAACGATTTTATTAAAGGTGCTAAACGTCTGTATATGACGGCTACACCAAGGATTTACATAGATCAAGTTAAAGAAAAAGCAAAAGAAAAATCTGCCGATGTATACTCAATGGATGATGTTGCTACATATGGACAAGTATTTTATAGTTTAAAATTTGGTGAGGCTGTGGAATGCGGTTTATTATCCGATTATAAAGTATTAGTTTTAGCTGTTGATGAAACGGAAGTGGCAAAAGACATACAAAAGAGATTATCCGATTCGGAAGATGGACTAAAGCTAGATGATGCGACTAAAATGATTGGATGTTATAAGGCTTTGATTAAACATGGGATTGAGATTAACAGTGCCCATATCCAACGTGCGGTGGCATTTTGTAATAGTATCAAATCCTCTAAACTATTTACCAATGAATTTGGGTTGGTAGTTAAAGAGTATCTATCACAATATCCTGACGTAAGTGATGTGGTGTGCGAATTGCAACACGTGGATGGCACAATGGATGCAACTGAAAGAACCACTAAATTATCATGGTTAAAAGAAAACACAAAAGAAGCGTGTAGAATATTAAGTAATGCTAGGTGTTTATCTGAAGGTGTAGATGTGCCATCATTAGATGCAGTTATGTTTATTCATGGGAGAAAATCTCAAATAGATATAGTGCAATCCGTAGGACGTGTGATGAGAATTTCCCCTGGTAAAAAACTAGGTTATGTGATTATACCAGTTGGGATACCTGCTGGAATCAACGCAGATGAAGCACTAAATACTAATGTTAATTATCAAATAGTGTGGGACGTATTGAATGCCTTAAGGTCACATGATGAAAGACTGGATGCTAATATAAATAAAATAGAATTATTGGATAATTTATCAGATAAAATCGAGGCAATAAAAGACCGCATTGAAATTGTTGCAACAGTTAAAAATTTACCACAACATAAGAAAAAAGAAGATAATACCACTGGTATCGGTGGTGGTGCCAATTCTCATGATAGAGGAGACGATGATGACGGTGATGGTGGTGATAGCCGTGATAACAAAAATAACAATATCAATCTAGCAATAGATTCAAAACAAATCGGACAACAAGGTGTATTGGAGCTAACTAATGACTCGATACAAAGAGCAATTTTAGCGCGTATTGTAGATAAATGTGGCACGAGGACGTATTGGGAAGATTGGGCAAATGATATATCGGATATAGCCAACAAACACATTACTCGAATTAAAGTAACATTAGAGGACAAATCTAGCACAGCATATCAAAAATTTCAAGAATTTGTAGATGACCTAAAAGACAATATCAACGATTCCATATCCAATGATGAAGTGATAGAAATGTTAGCGCAACATATCATCACCAAACCAGTATTTAACGCGTTATTTAATAATTATAACTTCACAGAACATAATTCCATATCTAAATCTATGCAAAGCGTTTTAGATATCTTAGATAAGCATAATATTAACAACGAAGCACAAAAATTAGACAAATTTTATGCGAGTGTGAAACGACGAGCAGATGGGATTAATTCACCAGAGGCAAAACAAACAATTATTACTGATCTTTATGATAAATTCTTCCGTAATGCATTCCCAAGAATGACTGAACGATTAGGGATAGTATACACCCCAGTAGAATGTATAGATTTTATTATTCATAGCGTTAATGATGTTTTAAAACAAGAATTTGCTCAAGAATTGGGTGACCAAAATACCCATATCATTGATCCATTCACCGGAACAGGTACATTTATCACCAGACTAATGCAAAGTGGTTTATTATCTAAAAAACAGCTAGAATATAAATATAACCTACGAGAAAAACAATTCAACGGCGAAAAGCTATACACCACAGAGTTACACGCCAATGAGATAGTATTACTAGCCTACTACATAGCATCAATTAATATAGAATCCGTCTATCATGCCGTGATTGGTGGTAACTATAAACCATTTGAAGGGATATGTCTAACTGACACCTTCCAATTAAATGAAAAATCGGAAGATTTAATAACTCCACAACTAGCAGATAATAACCACAGACGCAAAATTCAAAAAAAGCTACCGATTAGGGTATTTATAGGCAATCCACCCTACTCTGCAGGACAAACAAGTGGTAATGATAACAATCAAAACATCAAGTACCCAAAGTTAGACAAGAGTATTGAGAATAGTTATGTAAAACATGGTACGGCAACTCTAAAAAACTCATTATATGATAGTTATATTAGAGCGTTTCGCTGGGCATCTGATCGTATTGATAAATATGGTGTTATTGGTTTTATCACCAACGCAGGTTGGATAGATTCAAATTCAGCAGACGGTATGCGTAAATGCTTAAAAGATGAGTTTAGCACTATTTATATCTTTCATCTACGAGGTGGTATTCGTGGACTTAGCGGAGATAATGCTAAAAAAGAAGGAGAAAATGTTTTTAATATAATGACTCCCGTTGCAATAACTGTTCTTGTTAAAAACCCAAATGCAAAAGAACAAGGCAAGATATATTTTTATGACATAGGCGAATATTTAAACCGTAAAGAAAAAATAGATAAAATTGTAGAATTAAAATCATTATCCAACATTACTAAACAAAATCTATGGCAAGAAATTATTCCTGATAAATACAATGATTGGCTAAATCAAAGAGTGGAAGATTACTATGAACATATATCCATTGGAGACAAGAAAAATAAATCTGATATTTGTATTTTTGAGAATTATTCAAGAGGGTTGGCTACCAGTCGTGACGCTTGGGTATATAACTACTCAAAAACTAAACTAACACAAAATATATCAAATATGATTGATTTTTATAACAGCGAGTTAGAGCGATACAAAAATAGTGAAGAAATAAAAAATCAACCCAATAAATTAGCTGACGCAGAAAAATATGTCACAAATTTTGTGAATAATGATAATACAAAAATTGCTTGGTCTCGTGACTATAGATATGATATTTGTCGACAACAAATTAAGAAATTAGATGTATTAAAAATTATCCAAGCATTATATAGACCATATGCAAAAACTTATTGTTTTTATGATAATCAAATTGCCATGGAATTATACCAACTCCCAAAGATATTCCCAGAAGCTGGTATTGAGAATTTAGTTATTGGTGTTACTGGGCTTGGTTCAGCGAAAGATTTTTCTTCATTAATAAGTAATATTCTTCCAGATTTAGAGGTGGTCTCAAAATCACAACAATTTTCGATGTATTTATATGAACCGCATAATCAAGTTGCTGTTGCATATGACGCGGATAAGATGTTTGATGATGTTTATATTGTGACTGCACCAAGTGGGAAAGAATACAAGCGACGAGATGCTATTACTGATGCTGGGTTAAAGCATTTCACTGATTTTTATTCCTCCGCGAGTTCAGAAATGGATTCCCGCCTTCGCGGGAATGACAACAGAGATTCCCGCGAGGACTCCTGTCATTCCCGCGAAGGCGGGAATCCAGTCATTGAACCTAAAGCCGTGGCAATCTCCAAAGAAGATATATTCTACTACATCTACGGGTTATTACATTCAGAAGAATATAAAACCAAATATGCAGATAATTTAACCAAAGCATTACCTAGAATCCCTCGCGTAAAAACCATTGCAGACTTTAGGGCTTTTGAACAAGCTGGGCGGAAGTTAGCTAAGCTACATCTTGATTATGAAAATGCGGAACAATATCAAGTAACCTTCACTAAAGATATATCTGGTTTAACGGATGCGGATTATTATGTAAAAAAAATGAAGTTTCCCAAAATTCTTAAGAAAGATGATAAATCTAAAATAGCTTATAATTCTAAAATCACAATAGAAAATATACCATTAGAAGCATATGAATATATAGTCAATGGAAAAAGTGCTATCGAGTGGGTTATGGAGCGTCAAGGGGTATCCACACATAAAGATAGCGGTATAGTGAATGATGCTAATGATTGGGCGATGGAAGCAATGAATAACGCTCGGTATCCACTGGAATTATTATTAAGAGTTATTACAGTCAGCCTTGAGACGGTAAAAATAGTAAATAATTTACCAAAGTTGGATATATAGCCAATAAAATACTAATTTTTACCCAAAATGGGGTGGTAATCAACATTGGGTTTTACCGCATATCCGGGGTAAATCGGCAATGAGAGTTTGATTTTTACGCTATAATCATAAAATTATCATTACAAAACTGTCTAGTTTAACGCTTAATTCTTTAAAATATGAAAACCTACACAAAATCCCACCCATAGTCACTCTGTATCTCCAGCAATAACACCCAATCCTATTCAAAAGGACAGGGGTATATGCATACCCCTTATCCTCTTGACTCCAATCCCCTGCACTTAAGGCATCGCCTTAAGAATCGTATTTCTTGATTGATCATTGTTTAGTGGCTAAAGCCACAGTCTTTATTTCCCCTGCGTAAAATTTACCGAGTAAAACACATATTATTATCGTTATCAAGGGTGAAGTGAACGATGATAATAAAAATATCTGCGTAGCTTTGCTACTTGTATTTTTCTAATCACATAAAACTTTTTACATTTTTGACCTGAGGTAAAAAATCTAAAAACTTTTCTGCATGGTCGCCCTTGACAACGATAATAATACGCGTCTTTTTGTACGTCATGTTTCGCAGGGGAAATATATATTTTTATTATATACCCATGCATTTATCTTTCTATTAAGCATGTATTGATAATAAGACGCCTTTGGCGTCTACATTGTGGGTATATAACTAGGTCTTTAACAATTTGGTGATTCTCGAATAAACTGCGAGCGTATGGGGTGCAGTCCCAGAGTATAAAGTGATTTAGTCTATGTATTCAATAATTATATTTAAAAAAGAAAGGCACATGATGAACAACGGAGATTTCGAATTAGCAAAATTTGAGCAAGTGATCCATAATGCTACTGTGATTTTAGAACTTGCAAAATCAGAGCCTAGCATTGAGGTTTTAAAGCAATATAGAGGGTTTGGCGGAGTTGGGCAATGCTTTCACTCACAAAAACTAACAAGCATGATTTTGGCATCAATACGACACGTTTTTGGTGAACATCAAGAAATGGATATTTTATCAAGCATTAAAAACACTTGCAAAAGTGCATACTATACACCATCAGAAATAATAAAGTTTATTTATAGTTATTTAGGGAATGTATGCAATTTTAAAGGTGGCGATATATTAGAGCCTTCTTGTGGAGTTGGGGCGTTTATAGAGCATATGCCAGAAGATATAAGGCAAAATAGCAATATAACGGCAATTGAGATAGACATCATAACCAGTAAGATAATATCAAGCATATATCAGGGCGTAGAGGTTATTAATAAACCTCTACAAAAGGTTGATTTTGGTGGAACAAAATATGACCTAATTATTGGTAATCCTCCGTACTCTTCGGAAGTCGTGGATGATATGGCAATGCCCGATATAAGTAACAATTATAGCATACATCACTATTTTTTAGCAAAGTGTATTCGGTTGTTAAAAGATGATGGGATATTGGCTTTTGTGTTGCCTTCTTTTTGTATGGACATACCAAATAAGCATGTGCGTAATATAGTGGATAAAGAGGCTGTTTTAATTGATGCGATACGCTTACCAGATAACTTATTTTCTCATGCAAAGGTTACAATTGATATTCTCTTTTTTAGAAAAACTG
>CANISK010000026.1 GCA_947470205.1 Neisseriaceae bacterium
AGATAAGGCAGCCTGCAATGCTTTTGTTTTTTCTAAATCAGCCATAATCCAATCCCTCTTTTAAAAATAATTGTTGATTTTATATGTATTATTCATTTTTGCTTTGTTTTTTTGTTTTAACCTCTAAGACCAATTGTGATAACACTTCAATGGTGCGTTGTGGTGTTGCCGGGGCAATCAAATACTTATCTGCTATAATAATCATTGGAGTACCAGTTATATTATACATTTTGGTGAGCTGTTTGTATTTGCCAACCGCGACATCCACAGCAAAAGAATTATACACCTGCAAAAACCATGTTGTTTGTTTTTCAGTTAATTTATTCTTCAATAAAAATGTTTTTAAAATTGTTTCATCATTTAAATTTTGCCCCTTCATGATCGCATCAAATATAGGCAAATAAAGAAACTTTAATCCAGTAATTGTTATTGTTGCATTTAACTTGGCCAAATTTTTAATATCATTGCTATCATTCCATACCGCATGAATCTTCTCTAATTTAATATTTTTATTTTTACCAACAAAATCCTCAAGACGTTTTTCAAGTTGTTGACAATGATAACATGTAAAAGCAAAAAATTCCATAATATGTAATGTTTTTTGTGGTTTACTGGCTGATTGATTGTTGATTACGGTATAGTCTATCCCATTTTTTATGGTTATGTCTGCGACAGCAAACAACCATGAAAAAACTAAAACAAAAAATAATAATATTTTTCTAATTTGCATAACATCACCTTTATTATATAAAAATACACACTATAAGGATTTTGATTCTATTTTAACTAAAATTTAAACATGGTGAGTATGCTTATTTTAATAATAACGCCTCAATATCGTTGGCCTTTAAGTTTTGTATTACACCAATGGCATCAGCTTGACTTGGGTACGAATCTATCACAATCATTAACTTCACATTGTCACCATCTCTTTTGTTGACAATTTTCGCCTCATAACCTAAAAATGCTAGTTTTCCTTTTGTAGATTGCGCCAATTGATTATCTGCAAATGGACCAATTTGAATAATTGCGCGTGATATATTTTTTTCATCTTTCTTAATATTTTGCTCATTTTGTAATTGTTTATTGTTGTTGGTTGGCAAAATTTGATAAAAATCATAATTGTCGGTTTGTGTGTTTGAAGAATTATTCATGTTGTGAATTTTTGTATCTGGAGATAGCACCTCAGGAGTGTTGTTTTCAGTAGATTTAATTGATGGATTATTATACCCATTAGTAAATTTAGATTGTGTATTATTTAAATAATATACGACTCCAATTGCGACTATCACACCAACACATAAGCCAATTAAAAATTTTCCCATTTTATTTCACCTAATAAATAACTTTAAATTGAATGCTTTGAGCAATATGCTCTTTTTGAATTAACGCACTGTTAGATAAATCTGCAATTGTTCGTGCAATTTTTTTAAGTCTATAGTATGACCGTGCAGACAAGCCAAATTTATCAGATATATCATTTAATAATTGAGTGGCATTTTTATCCAAAACACAATACTCCTCCACCTCATCATTATTTAATGCATAATTTAATTTATCTTGTCGACTTAATTGAACATACCTCGACTGCAAGACTCTTTCTTTAATTTGACTAGAGCTTTCACCCTTGGGTAACTCAAATAAATCTTCAGGTTTAATTTGTGGGATATTTACAACTAAATCTATCCTATCAACCAAAGGGCCAGATAATTTACTGGTATATTTTGTAATTTGCTCAGAAGAACATTTACATACCTTTTGTAAATTACCCTTATTGCCACAAGGACAAGGATTCATCGCTGCAATTAATTGAAAATCCGCAGGAAACACCACCTTGTGCCTTGCTCTGGCAATATTAATTTCTTTTGATTCCAATGGTTCACGCAGAACTTCCAAAACCTTGCGATCAAACTCCAAGAGTTCATCTAAAAACAACACCCCATGATGTGCAAGGCTAATTTCACCAGGTCTAGGATTAGACCCTCCGCCAACCAAAGCAACATTTGAACATGAATGATGTGGGGATCTGAATGGAACTTTTCTCCAATTGTTTAATTTAAAATCTTCTACTAATGAGTATATTGATGCCGTCTCAATTGCCTGTTGTGTGCTTAAAGGCGGCAGTATTGTTGTAAACCTTTGCGCCAACATTGACTTACCGCAACCAGGGTTTCCTATCATAAGCAACGAATGTCGTCCACTAGCGGCAACTTCCAGAGCCTTTTTTACTCCAGACTGCCCTTTGACCTGATTAAAATCCATCAATAAAGCATTTTCCACCTGTGTCATTGTTTCACGTGAAACAATGGGCAAAATATCAACAGCTCCAGATAAAAAATCCAATACTTGCTTTAACGAATGAACCCCATAGATTACCACATTTTCAACCAATGCCGCCTCCATAGCGTTATCAAATGGCAAAATAAATGCTCTATTGTTTTGTCCAGCAGAATAAGAAATAGCAAGCGCACCTTTAATTTTCCTCAGGGCACCATCAAGTGCCAACTCTCCTGCAAACTCAAAATCATTTATGTTTTTTTTAGATTTTATAAATCCACTTGCCAGTAAAATCCCTAACGCTATCGCCAAATCATACCTCCCCGAATCTTTTGGTAAATCCGCAGGAGCTAAATTCACTGTTATTCTACGCGCAGGAAATTCAAATCCAGACATTTGAATGGCAGACCTAACTCTATCTCTACTTTCACGCACCGCCACATCAGGTAATCCAACAATCGAAAAGCTTGGCAAACCTCCAGCCACATGAACCTCAACAATCACCTCAAGTGCATTCATACCATTTAATGCCCTAGCGCACAATTTAGCAAGTCCCATAGAGTATTACACCTTATTCATATTGGATACTTTTTGATGCACCTCTATTTGATCTAATTTTTTTAATATACTGTTAAGGTTGTTGATATGAAAATCAAATTCGCCCCTATTAACCAAGTTAAATTTTTTAATAATAGCGTTCATAATGGTCGTGGAGTTCTTGCGCATATCAAATCCCAACATATCTAGGCTGGTTAGCACATCTTTACAGTTAAATATTTTTAACACGGTTTATACCCTTACATTTTTTGTAAACTCAGTCTATAATTAAAAATTAATAGACCTTTGTAATATAATAACTCTACACTTTAATTATTTTATGTTTTTATCAAAACTCAATGCATTTATAGATGATTGGTTTTATTATTACTTCAATCTCGCTCACGGGCTCTATCAAGCAATTCACGGGCATGTTGAACGGTAAGCTCGGTTAGTTCAGCACCACTTAACATCCTTGCAACTTCATGCACCCTGGTATCATTTGATAAAGCATCCACAAAAACAGTGGTTACATTATTGTGTAACTTTTTGTACACCGACAAGTGGTTATCTCCATAACTTGCCGTTTGTGGTTGGTGGGTAATGCAGATTATCTGTTTTTTGTTGGATAAATTTTTTAATAATTTACCAATCATAGCGGCAATCTTACCACCAACCCCCACATCAATCTCATCAAAAATAATAATATCTGGTGAATGTGTGTCATTTAATAATAAATACAAAGACAGTGCCACTCGGGATAACTCACCTCCAGATGCAACTTTAGATAATGGCTGAGTTTTCATTCCACGATTAAAGCTAATTTTATACTCAACTGCTTCATGCCCATGTGGAGATATTTCATCATTATTGCTTTTAAAATAAACCTCAAAATGTCCCACTATGCCCAATATATGTAAAATCTCCTGTACCTTTTGCTCAAGCAATGGAGCTGTTTTTGTACGAACATTGGTCACATGTGTTGCTAATTTTTTATATTGTTTCACATGAAACAATAATTGATTTTCTAAATTTTCAATATTTCTAGTCACCGTAATATTGTCTATCCGTAGACTTATACCATCCAAATGCAATAATATTTCCTCTGGGATAATTTTAAATTTACGCGCCACATTAAAAATATCATTCATGCGCTGTTCAAGATTTTCCAGCAAATTAGGATTGTCGTCAATAAATCCAGATAAATGATTCGCCTCACGAGATATTTCTTCTAGCTCGACAGCGACGCTTTTTAAGAGAATTAATACATTATCACATTTAGGAAAAATATTATTTAATTTATCCACCTGCATGATTAATTTATCAATGATAGACTTAAGTGGTTTCTCGTTGTTATCCAACACATTCACAATGCCAGCAATTTCTTTTAATATTACATTAGAGTTGCTTGCTATGTGATGAGATTCTACAATTTCCAACCATTCATTCTGAGTTAAATTTAAATCTGATAATTCTTGCGCTTCAGACTTAAGACGCGATAATTCACGTTGATAAATATCATTTTCACTAACAAAAATCTTTATATCGCGCTCTAATTTAACTATTTCTTTATGTGATTTACTTATTTGGCTAACCTCTTCGGCAATACCAACAAATTCATCAAATAACTTCTGTTGAATGTTGGGATTTAATAACGCCAAAGTTGCATGCTGAGTGTGTACATCAAATAAAAATCCACCTAATTGCTTTAATTTGGCATTAGATACCGTGAAACCATTGATATAATTTTTTATTTTTCCATCTTGAGGGATCACTTTTTTACAAATAATTTTATTTATATCAACATTATTAATGAAATTATATTGTTGCAGATAATCAATAATATCTGGTCTATTCACCATAAATTCTGCAATAAGTTCAGCCTGTAGCTCATTTGTTCTTATCATGCTCACAGTAGCTTTAGGGCTAAATATTACCATCAATGCATCAATTAATATAGACTTACCGCCACCAGTTTCACCGGTTAGCACTGTAAGGCCGGATGCAAAATTTAGTGTTACATCCTCAATTACCAAAAAATTTTTAATATGTAGTTTTGTTAACATGATTAATTAGGATACCCTTTTTGACCAATCAAGTTTTTTTCTTAAAGTTTGATAGTAGCTATATTCAAGTGGGTGAATTAAAATAGAAGATTTAACATGCTTTTTTAAGACAACCTTATCCCCAACGTATAAATTAAAACTTTCCTGGCCATCAAAATGTATTTGGGTTAAGTTGTCACGCGCTAAAACAAATTCCATTGTAGATGTATCATTAATTACAAGTGGGCGATTGGATAATGATTGTGGGCAGATTGGTATTATTGAAAAAACATTTGCGCCAGGATGTAAAATTGGCCCACCTGCAGCTAATGAATAAGCTGTCGATCCTGTGGGTGTTGCAAAAATTACCCCATCTGATTTTTGTGATAATACAAAACATCCATCAATCCCGATATCAAATTCAATCATATTGCCAATTGCACCCCTAGAAATCACAACATCATTGAGAGCCAATGCTGAATGAATTTTTTTATCGCCTCGATATATATCAGCACACAACAAAGATCTTGTTTCAACGGTATATTTGCCGTGCATAGTAATGTCCTGTATCATTTTTAAGGCATCACATGCTGCAATGTCAGTCATAAACCCTAACTGCCCATGATTAACGCCAACTATGGGAACTTCTTGTGCAACAATCATGCGGGCGGTGGAAATGAAAGTGCCATCTCCACCAACCACAATCACCAAATCAATATTTGCATGTTTTTGTAATACAATTTCATCAATCTTATCAAAAACATGCACTGTTTTTTTTATTAACAATAACTGACTTTGCAGCTCAATAATTGGCTGCATAATATTTACTGCTCCGTATTTACCAACTATGATGATATTGTTAAATTCTAAATTTGTCATATTTTAAATTCTTAAGAAATCATTTTAATATATCAAACAATATTTTGTTTATTCTGCACTTTGTTGGGCAGATATAAAGGGCCCTTAAAGCCACACGCAATAACAAACATAACAACCATTGTAATAATTATATATCTCATTTTGTTACAACGATGGCACAAATGCATCTGAATAAAATTTATCTTTATTTAAATTTAGCTTTTCACAACAAAGTTTATATAAATTTTCTATCATAGATAAATTACCACATGCGTATACCTCGTAATCCATTAGATCTGTAAAATCATCTACCACACAATCTGTAACTCTTCCGCTACGATATCTAACATCATTCTCACAAGATAAGCATAAATTTATTTTAATATCAAGTTTATGTTCAATGTTATGTAAATCATCCAACAGATAAAAATCAATAATTTGTTTATTTCCCCAATACAAATACATTTTTCTCTTGCATTTACCATTAATACACTCTTCCAATATTGCTTTAATGGGTGCAAAACCGGTGCCGGTGCATATAAAAAGTATTGGACTAGAGGATAATGAATTTAATGAAAATCCACCTAACGGACCATGAAAACGCAAAACACTACCGATTTTGAGTTCATTTTGCACCATTTGGGAAAAAATGCCATCATCGTAATGTTTCACATGAAACATTACTTCATTATTTTCCTGACAAGCGTTTGCAATGGAATAACTTCGCTGCATATTGCGAACAAATAAATTAACATATTGACCAGCTAGGTATTTAAACACAAAACCAGCTGGTGATTTAATTTTCACCGTAATAATTGATACTTTATTTTGTTTTACAATATAACTAATATTGCCAATTGCAATTCTTGGGGTTGATCTGTTTTGTAAATTTGGCACAAATATCTCCAGATTTGTTGTTGCGGTAGTCCTACACAGCAGGGCGTAACCCTCTTTTAATTCTTCATCCGTAAGAATACTTTTGTTATATTCATTTAATGCAAAATCACCGTTTATTATTTTATATTTACAGGAACCACATAAACCATTTTTGCACCCATAAGATAGATTAACTTGATTACTCAATGCCGCCTCTAAAACGCTATCATTTATATTGCAAATAAAAATAATATTATCTGGCTTAATTGTTATTTGTGGCATAGCTATAATTATAATTCCCTTAAAATGCGAGTTCGACATAACACTTGCATATAAAATTATTGATATTTAACAGTATGTAGCCAATATGTCCCGCCAAATTAATACACATAGGAGTCAAATTAAGGGCAAACATACTGTAATCACTCATTTAACAAAATAATTGCAGTATAGAGCAAATTAACATACCTCGTCATTGCGAGCCATAATTTATCAGATGGTTGCAATCTCACTGTTTGAACTCACCGATAAGTGTTATATGTTTTGCGTGTTGGATTGCCACATCTAAAGCCTCGCAATGACTGTGTTTAATGGTTTCTTATATCAAACTAGCGTTTAAAATATATTAGCCTTTATTATATCACATGTGTTCAATGGATAAAAATCTTACTACGTCAACATGAAAATCTTAAAGAATTACAATACAAAATAACCCATGCGCATGTAACATGCTGTATAATTACCATCATATGATACGCACTCAAAGTATCTGATTTTCAAGACGAAGAATATATATGAAAAAAATATTATTTATAACAGATAAACTAGATACCTTAAAAATTAATACAGACACTACTTATGCATTAATGGATGCAAGTATACAAAGTGGATACGCTATTTATTATACTTTACCACAATATTTATCCCTCATTAACACCACCTTATATTGCAAAAATATTCATTTAACTTTAAATAATGCAAATTTAACAGATAATAAGCATAAGTGGTATACGGAACATGACCGTAGTGCCAATAAAGTAGATGATTTTTACGCAGTTTTCATAAGAAACGACCCACCATTTGATATGGAATATTATTATCTTACACAGATGTTGAATTTTGTCACTCATGCAAAAGTTATAAATAACAGTGCTAGTTTAAGAAATTTTAATGAAAAATTATCTATTTTAAATTTTCCAAATTTTATTACCAATACATTAGTCACCAAAGATAAGCATGCAATTGATGAATTCATTAAAATCCACAAATCTTGTGTTATAAAACCTTTAAATTTAATGGCTGGACGTGGAGTTTTTAAAATAAATGATCTAGATATTAATTATGGTGCAATATTAGAAACATCAACCAATTATTATGCTCAGACAATTATGATACAAAAATTTATCCCAGAGGTGATAGACGGAGATCGACGGGTATTTATCGTTAACGGCAAAGTTATAGAATATTGTTTGCATAGAATACCACAAAACAATCAAATACGTGGCAATGTAGCTGCTGGTGGCAAGACAGAAGTACATAAACTAAACTCTCATGAATTAAATATTGCACAACAGGTTGCCGCATGGTTAGATACACATAATATTTTATTTGCTGGTTTGGATATAATTGGTAATTATTTAACTGAAATTAATATCACAAGCCCAACTGGGGTGAGGCAAATATTTACTAATACCAATATAAATATTGCAAAACTCCTCATTCAAAGTATTTAACCATGTCTCCACAGCAACAATTTTTAAATACACTAAAAAACAACATTTCACCCAATTCAATTATTACAGACGTCAATCACAAAGTCAAATATGAAACAGATTGGCGTGGTGATTTTATCGCATCCAGTATATGCGTTATCTTTCCATCATCAATAAATGAAATACAGTACATCATCAAAAATTGCATAAAATACAATATAAAAATCACCCCCCAAGGTGGCAACACATCAAAATGTGGTGCAGCGGTACCAAACATTGATAAAGATCATCATATCATTTTAAACTTATCAAAGTTAAATAAAATCCTAGACTTCGACGCGCAAAATAAAAGCATCTGCGTGGAATCTGGTTGTACATTGATGCAAATCAATAAATACTTAGCCCACACAAATCTTTTTTTTCCATTAAACATCACCCCAAAAGAATCTTGTCAAATTGGTGGTAATATTGCCACCAACGCTGGGGGAATGAATGTATTAAAATATGGTATGATGCGTGATATAACTCTTGGATTGGAGGTAATACTACCAAATGGTAACATTATAAACCAACTAACCACACTTAGAAAAAACAATACCTACATTGATCTAAAGCAAATCTTTATAGGAAGTGAGGGTACGCTTGGAATAATTACCAAGGCACAATTAAAACTGGCATTAAAGCCTCACTCTAAGATTACATTTTTAATTGGAGCGCCAACACTGAACATTTGCAATGAAATCCTCACAATATTGCAAATAAATAATTTATCAGTATCGGCATTCGAGGTGCTCAATAAAAGAATACAAGAAATACACCAACAGCTAACAAAATCATTACCAATAACAGATGAGTGGTTAATAATTGGCTCAATAGATTATTTTACCCAACATGAAATAGAACACCTACATAATGCACTCAACAACATAAACGCAATCAAAGATAAAATCATTATTGCCACATCAGAAACAGAGCAAGAGTACATATGGAGTATTAGAAAAAATATTCCACTGATAGAAAAATCATATGGAAATGCACTTAAGTATGACATATCATTGCCAATTGGTAATGTTGAAAATTTTATTAATCATAATCATAAATCGCTTTTATTAATAAATATTGATGCAACACAAATAATTATATTTGGACATCTAGGCGATGGCAATTTACATTACAATATTCCACTATCAACAATACCAAACAATACTAATCATGAATTCATACATGAAACTATATATAGTAATGTCATTAATCATGGCGGCAGTATATCGGCTGAACATGGCATTGGGCAATTAAAAAATAAATGGCACAAAATGTTTTGCGATGCCAATAGCTACAATCTAACACAATCCATCAAGAGTTTACTTGATCCATTAAATATATTCAACCCAGGAAAGGTGTTTTAGTTTATGAGCTATCATATACTATTTTGTATGCTTGTGAGCATCACAGCAACTTCGGCGTTTATAAATGACAAAATATTTAAATTACCCAAAACAATTGCTTTAACGGTTTTTAGTGTTTCTATCTCTTTGATAGTCATGCAATTAATTAAAATATATCCCGATGCAATACATCCAATCCATAAATTACTAAGTGGTGTAAATTTTCGCATGACAGTGCTAGATGTTATGTTGGGTTATTTGCTATTTGCAGGGTCATTGCACATCAATTCAATTGATTTAAAAAAACATCTCTTTACTGTTGTGTACCTTGCGACAATTGGTGTTATAATGTCTACAACTCTCACTGGATTTATACTCTGGTATCTTGCCGATTTATTTGGTTTTCATCTAAATCTTTCAGATTGTCTAATTTTTGGCGCAATCATTTCACCAACCGACCCAATCGCTGTGATGTCTTTTTTTCATAATGTAAAACCAGCATTACAACCCATAAAAACCAAAATTACAGGAGAGGCGCTTTTTAACGATGGTGTTAGTATTTTAGTCCTTGTGATATTGCTTGGCATGTTTTACCCAGATTCCACCCACTCTTTTACAGTAACAACGATCGCAATAAATATAATACAAGAAATAGTGGGTGCTATTGCATTGGGTGGATTATTGGGGTATCTATCATCATATGTACTTGCAAAAACAGATGATAACGAAACGATTATATTGCTTTCAATTGCAATTGCAAGTATAGGATATATAGCATCAAGTTATCTTCATATCTCAGGCCCCATCACAATGGTTGTTTTGGGCTTACTAGTGGGAAATTATTCAAAAAAACAAAAATTTAGCGAAAAAACCAGTGATGCATTGAATCAATTTTGGCACCTAATTGATGGTATGTTAAATGCATTTTTATTTATTTTAATCGGTTTGGAACTATTGACCATTCCAGTAGATTTTGCTGCTTTTATAATGAGCATAATTGGATTATTTGTGATTTTCATCTCAAGATTTAGTAGCACATTAATTCCACTTCTAATAAAATCTCGCATCACTAAAAATACCTTTAAGGAAACTTTTGTTTTATCTTGGGGTGGGCTACGTGGTGCAATATCTATTGCGTTAGCACTTGCAACCCCAGAATTGCCAAGTTATTTAATTGCAATTACATATCTCATTGTTATCATGTCAATTGTCATTCAAGGATCTACGTTAAAAATGATAATTAATAAATTATATTAAAATACCATTAACCATCTTGCGTGATCTAAATTTTTAACTCAATACATATATGCATATTTAGGGGTACATTGAAAAATATTTACAATAAGAATTAAAAAAGGAGGTCTCAATGAATCAGAATCGTAGAAATATATTAAAAACCACGATAGTAGCTGGAGTTGGTTATGGTTTAGGTATGTTTACTCAATCCAAACTGCAAAATAAACAACAAACCTTACCGTCATCCATCATCAATGATGCTTTTTCTGGTTGCTCTGATCTACCATTTTATAAAACAAACCCTCAGTACAGTGTTAATTTTCCAACACTAACAAACAGTACCGAATGTGATGTCTGTATTGTGGGTGGTGGCTTGACAGGTTTATCCACCGCATTGCATTTGGCAAATACCAATCTAAAAGTATTATTAATTGAAAAAAATACCATAGCAAGTGGCGCAAGCGGAATGAATGGGGGGCAAATTCTAAACTCATACGAATGTGATATGGAATTTCTTGAGGATAAATTTGGATTATCTGTAGCAAAAGAATTTTGGAATTTATCATTGCTTGGAATTGACATCATTAAAAAAAATATAGAAAAATACAATATAAACTGTGGGATTAACATGGGAAGCTCAATTGTAGCTTTTAACAATAAACACTACGCAGAATTACAAGAAAAATATAACACTCTAAAGGGCAATTACCAGTATAATAACCTACATTCCGCATGTCGTAAATAAAAAATAATAATTTATTGCAAACATAAGACTTATCCTGTATAATCTCGTCAAATATATTGACTAATAAATATCTTAACGAAATTATCAGGAATATAAATTGAATAATTTA